>JAQVKX010000091.1 GCA_028694425.1 Candidatus Gastranaerophilales bacterium | reverse complement strand
TCAGAATGTACAATGATTGCTGTTCAGTATTTAATATTAAATGACAGAATGTTATCGTCGGAAGCCCAAATGATACTGGATACTTTTTGGGGCAAAAGCAAACGGTAAGAGCAGTAGGAGCAATTAATATGACTCAACTTAATAAGCTTCAGATAAAAGCAGAAATATTGACTGTTTTGTCAAATCTTCAGACAAATTTTGATGATGCAAAAATTGAAGAACTTTTAGCAACATTAATTGAACAAAAAGATAAAAAATCCATCCGGGAAGTTTTGATTAAAGAATTGCTTAAAGCTAATGAAAAAAGAGCCGTTTTAATCTGTTTTCTTTTATTAAAACTTTGCGGCGGAAAAGAAGCCGAAGATGCACTTTGGGATGTTTTAAAGACTCCTGCGATTCCTGATGTAACAAAAGCAATTATTTTAAATCTTTTAAAAGATATGGGAACAAAAATTAATTATGAAGAGCTTGAAGAATATCTTGAGGATCCAAATGAAGTTATAGATGCCGACACGAAAAAGCTTCTTCATGCCGCAATAATCAATCCTGAAGCACAAATAGATTTTTTGGATTTTGTAAATTCTTTGCCGGATGCAGATGCAAAACTGCTTGTTCAATCTTTGGGTGAAGATTATTCTTCGAATGAATTGGCAAATATTTTAAATCCTTTGGTATTATACAATCCGACATCTAAATTGGGACACATGGCGATAGATATTTTGGGAAACACTAAATCACAACTGGCTTTGCACACACTGCTTGAAACGCTTGATTTTGTTAATGAAGAAGATACATCCGCTTTAATAAAGAAAAATATTTCAAAATTAAAAATTTCGGGGGTAAGAGAAGATAATTCAACCGAATTTTACAAAAACATTCTTTCTTCAAAGCCTTATGAGGCATATGCAAGTTACCCCGACGGGCATGGTAATCAGGCAATTATTTTTTCGCGAGAAAAGGAAGATGAAATTATTCAACTGGTTGCTGTTGTGGTAAATGATACTTGGGGAATTATGGATTGTTTCGGATTTAATGAAATTTCCCAAACCGAGTTTCAGCGAATTGTGGATAAATTTTACAGAGGCGATGAGCATATTCGCATCGACATACATGTAGCAAAAGACATTCTTTTAAATGCCGAAAAATTAACAAGAAAAACAAACGGTAAAACACCTTACGAATATATATGCTGGAGAAGTCTTTTAGCGGATGTTGAAGCCGAACAGGTTCCGATTGAACTTACACTAAGAAGCCGTATTGATAAAAAATCTCTTTCGGACAAAGATCTTGGGAAAATTTATAAACTCGATTTTATTCAAAGATGGTTCTTTGATACTTCATATAATGATGAATTTAAAATGCTTATAAATAATTTAAACGGAAGAATTGAAGATAAGTTTAGCATTGATTTTGAAAGTATAGTCGAAGAAAGTTTTGACGAGATATTTTCAAGCAGTCAAAAGGATTTACTCGATAAAAGAATTTTAATGAGTGCTTATTTGAAATTTTTGTCGGGTGATAAAGAAATGACAGAACTTTTATACTCGCTTTATTCCGATGAAGACAAAAAAAATCGGCTTGCAAAAAATATTATCAGAAAAAGTATTTACGAATATTATGTTTCCCTTAAATTTAAATACAAACAAGAGCATAAAATGACAAATATTTTCGTAATGAAAAACAGACCCAAAACGGAAGAGCTCACTATTAAGCAGATTGAATCTATAATCGGTGCAATAGAAAAGCTGTGGGTGAAAAGAAGTGAAGCGTGAGGTGTGAAGAGTGAAGGAAGAAAAGCGAAAAGCGAAAAGTGAAGCGTGAAGCGTGAGGCGTGAAGCGAAAATAACTTATAAACTTATCGACTTATCAACTTATAAACTATAGTTTCACTTATTCACTTTTAAAAAAGGGACAAAAAATGAACAAAATAATGGCACTTGATATAGGAACAAAAAGGATTGGTATTGCAATAAGCGATTTTTTGCATGTAATTGCCGTCGGACATTCTTATTTGCCAAGAAATCCTGAGACAGAAGCCGTTGAGAAAATTAAAAAAATAGCATTTGAAAATAATGTTAATAAAATTGTTATAGGACTTCCTTATAATATGGACGGAACTCAGGGGCAACAAGCAAAAGATTGCCTTTGGTTCGGAAAGAATTTTGAAAATGATTTTGAAGTAATATATGAAGATGAAAGGCTTACTTCAGAAGCCGCAGAAGAAAACTTAAGGGAAAAGAACATTGACTTTAAAAAATATAAAGGACTGGTTGATATTGAGAGTGCTTGTATTATACTGGAACAATATATGGTGAGAAGTGAGAGGTGAGAGGTGAGAAGTAAATAGAAAACAGGGAACAGGGAACGGTAGAGAAAACAAGATGCGTAGATGCGTAGATGCGTAGTTTTTAAACGAAACTGTTCACCCATTCACCTATTCACCTATTCAACTTAAAAAACTTATAAACTTATCGACTTATCAACTTATAAACTAAAAAGAAAGCGAGAAAATTATGGCAAGAGAAGAAAAAGAAGAAGAAAAACAGATAATTGAAACTATTGACGAGGATGGAAACATTGTCAATTTTGAATTATTTGACATTATTGAGTTTGAGGGCAAGGAATATGCACTTTTAATCCCGATTGAAATTGAGCTTGAAAATGAAGATGATGAAAGCAGAGTTATTCTAATGAGATTAACCAAAGACGGCGATGGATATTTGTTTGAAGTATTAGAAGATGAAGATGAGTTTAAAAAAGTATCAAGCTACATCGAAAATTTAGCAAATGAAGAAGAAGATGAATAATAAACATTTGGAGAAATATGTTTGAAAAATTCACCGAAAACGCTATAAATCTGATTACCGAAGCTCAAAATCAAGCAAAATTGCTTAATAATGCATATGTACAACCGGAGCATTTATTAATTGCTATGGTAAAACAAGCAAAAGGGATTTCCCTTCGGCTTTTCAGAAATTGCAACATAACCTTAGAAGCGGTTACAAAAGAAGTTGAAAACAGATTACGTTTTGAAAAAACCCAAAAGGAACTTCCATTAGTACCTTTCGGCGAGGAATTTAAAAATTTGCTTAAAGATGCCGTAGGCTTGGCAAAAAGGTCAGGAAGCAGCTATATTTTATTTGAACATTTATTTATTGTAACAATCCAAGATAAATTTTCTTACAATTCAAGGATTTTAGAAAATTTTAAGTTTGACGTTAAAAACGCCGGAGAGATTTTGTTAAAACTCGTTCAGAAGAAATACAAAAAACTTTCGCATCCGGAGATTGAAGATTTAGAAGAAACTGAAGAAAAAAATTTAAACCCTGAACAATTTTTTGAGGATGAAAGTGCTTTTAAAATTTTCTCAAATGCTCTTGCTAAACTTCAAAATTCCGGCTATGAAATTTTAGGTACAGAGCAAATTATATCGGCTATTTTAGCTGAAAAGAATTTTGAAGTTGCAAGAATTTTGGAAGAAAACGGAATTAATTTGGAGGTTTTTGAGAAAAAACTTTTAGAAGTAACTTCACGTGAGGCAGAATATGACAAAAATCGGGTTGTATTTACTCCAAGTGCATTTATTGCAATGGATTTAGCCTCCCTAACCGCAAAGGAACTCGGTTCGCCTATTATTAAGCCTGAACATATTTTCCTCGGGCTTTTAAAAGCTAAGCGAGGGGTAGCTTATGACATATTAAAATCTTTAAATGTTAATGATGAAGATTTAATCCAAGAAATTTTAAAACCGATAGAAAAACAGATTCCGCAGGCTCTTACTGTTTTGAGATTGGCTAAACAAGAGGCAGGCAGGCTTGAAAGAAACGTTGTCGGTTCGGAAATGATTTTATTGGGGATTATGAGTGAAGGTACAGGAATCGGATTCCAAGTTTTAAATGATTTAGAAATTACTTTGAAAGATTTGCGGCAAACAATTGAAAAACTTATCGGATATGGACATGAATACTCCGAGAATGAAATAATTTTTACCGGACGGGCAAAGAAAATTCTTGAAGTTGCTTGGAAAAAGGCTAAGAAATACAGAAAACCGAGAATAATGTCGGAACATTTGCTTTATGCGATAACCACAGAACCGTCTTCCGTTGCAATGAAAGCTCTAGAACAGCTCGGTACTGATGCGGTCGAAATAAGACAAGGGATTTTGCAAAGAGTAACGTAATTGTCATTCCCCCTCGCCCCTTGAGGGAGAGGGATGAATTTCAGCACGGGGTACGAGTGTTAGAAATTCAGGGTGAGGGGTAAAAAGTTTACGGTTAGCCAGTACCCCTCCCCGAAATCAAAGATTTCGACCCTCCCGCAAGGGGAGGGTAAGCAGGTAGGATGCATTTATGCACCAATTAAAATTTTAAAAAGAGAAAAATGCTAGAAACAGTTGACAAATTTTTAGACAAATATGATTTAAAACATCCCGACAAAACTTTTTTGATAGGGTTTTCCGGAGGGTGTGATTCTCTATGCCTGCTTGATATTCTGCATGAATTATCAAAAAAATACAAATTTAAAATTATTGCCCTGCACTTAAACCACAATTGGCGAGGTGAGGAATCTTTGCGGGATGAAATTAATTGTAGGAAATTCTGTGAAAAAATCGGCGTTGATTTTATCTCGGAAACACTTGAAGATGGAGAGAGAACGGAAAGTTTTGCAAGAGAAGCCAGATATAATTTTTTTCTGAAATATGCAAAAAAAAATCCTGACAGTTGTGTATTTACTGCACATTCAAGGACAGATAATGCCGAAACGATTGTTTACAGATTGGTTAAAGGTACCGGAATTAACGGGTTACAAGGAATTCCACAGATGAGGATGCTTGAGAAAGTCCCTGTTTACAGACCGCTTTTGGAAATTTCAAGAAAAAATATTGAAGATTATTGTAATTCTAAAGGGCTTGTTGCCAATACGGATTCATCAAACCGGGATGTAAGTTATAAAAGGAACTTTATTCGGCACAAGATTATGCCGCTGTTTGAAGAAATTAACTTCCATTCTGAAAAATCGATTGCTATGCTTGCAAAAATCGCTAAAAGTTATACCAAAATAGTTGATGAATATATGGAACTGCTAAAAAAAGATATTTATGAAGATAAAAAAGTTATTACCGAAAAATTTAAAAAGTTATCAGAGGAAACAATGAGAAAAATTATCTATGATGCTTGTTTAAAGAAAAATCTGGAATATGACAGCAAGAAAGTAGATAATATTTTGGAATTTATTAAAAATAATTTTAATTCAAAAGCAGGTTCGAGGTACTCGATTACTGAGAATTTGTGGCTTTTCGTAAGTTCTAAATACATTTACTTAATAACAAATACAAAAGGTGAAGAAAATAAAACAGAGATTTTAATAAATAAAGAAGGTGAATGGGAATTCTCTGACGGGAGGGCGTTTTCGCTCAAAAAATATACCGGCGTTGAAAAAATTGAATTCCCAAGCGAAAACGCCCTTTTTGCCTATGTAAATCTTGCCGATGTCGGATTGAATTTAACAATCAGAACACGCAGAGAAGGCGATTTTATAACGCCTTTCGGAATGACCGGCAAAATGAAGCTGAAAAAATATTTGAATTCAAAAGGTATTTCCCGGCATGAAAAGAATGACTTGCTTTTGCTCTGCAAGAGTAATGAAGTTCTTTGGGTTGCGGGAGTGGGTTTGAGCAATAAATTAAGGGTTGAAAATAAACCCACTCATGTTTTAGAAGTAAAAAGCAAAAAGCAAAAAGCAAAATGCAAAAAGTAAATAGTAAATAGTAAATAGTAAATGGAATACTATTCACCATTCACTTATTTGATAAACGCTTTAAAGTGCTTGAGGTGTTCTTGTTCGCGAAGTTTTCTGATTGCACCGTCTTCAAGTTGACGTATGCGTTCTTTTGAAAACCCCATCATTTGCCCCAACTGTTCTAATGTCTTAGTTTGCTCACCATTTATCCCAAATCTGTATGTGATTATTGTTTTTTCTCTTTCGTCCAAATTTCCCAGCAATTCTTTCATACTGTCGTTAAGCACTTTCTTATGTGCTTGTTCTTCAGGAGAATTATAGGTTTCATCCTGTACATAATCCTCAACGTTTAAATCGTCGGTTACCGGAGTATCAAGACTTATCGGCTCTTTTATAATGGCACGTTTTATTCCCTGTACTTTTTTAATGCTTATACCCATTTTTGCGGCAATTTCTTTTTCCGTTGCCTCTCTATTCAAGCATCTATTCATCTCTGTTATTATTTTTTTGTATTTTCTGATTTTGTCAGCCATATGGACAGGAATTCTTATTGTTCTTGAACTGTTTGAAATCGCACGGATAATTGTTTGTTTAATCCACCATGTTGCATAAGTTGAAAACTTAAATTCTCTTGAATAATCATATTTTTCCGCAGCACGAATAAGCCCTAAAGAACCTTCCTGCACCAAATCCATAAATAAAACGCCCTGACCTATGTATTTTTTTGCAATACTTACAACCAGCCTTAAATTAGCCTGAATAAGTTTTCGCTTTGCAACTTCAGCCTGATTTGCCGGACCTTCCTGTATAATTTTCCCTAATTTTTTCTCTTCTTGAAAAGATAATAATTTAACTTTCCCTACGTCTTTAAGATACATTTGTAAAATATCATCATCATTTGATATTGAGTTAAATGTTTTTAAATTTTTGACCAACACATCTTCATCAGGTTCGTGTTCATCTTCAAAAAAATCATAATCTTCTTTTTCTTCTATATATTTGTTTTGTAAAGTTTTAAACAAATTATTTGAATTTTCTCTTTCGGAAATATTTAAGTTAGCCATTCAAAATCCTCCTCTTTAGAATGTGAAAAGTGAAAGGTAAAAAGTGACAAGAAGTTGAATAGGTGAATAGCTGAAAAGCTGAAAGGTTTTTAAAGTGAACAGTAAAGTTAAATTTAAAATTGCACTTATTCACTTTAAAAAAAGCATCCGTGCATCTTGCCTTCTTTTCACTTTTCACATTTCACGTTTCCTCTTTCCTCTTTACGTTTTAATCTCTTCCCACTTTAACGTCTAAACATTCAGACGAAGGATTTAAAAAAATGTTTCCCAAAAAGTTGTATGACTTTCAAAATTTTTCTGCAGACTTTAAGAAGTAAATAAATTTCATATCATTAAAGACTTTTTGTAAGATGCATTGTATAATGATGTGAAACATATTTAACTTAAATTTTTAACAGAAAGGACTTTACAATCAATGAACATTCTTTTTATACATAAAGATTTCCCCGGACCGTTTGGGAATTTGGCAACAGAATTAGCAAACGACCCGAATAATAAGGTTTTTTTCATAACCTGTCAACACTCAGGTCAAATTGACGGCATTAATAAAATGATTTACGAACTTAAAAAATCCGTTCCTCAAGATTGTCATGATTATCTGGTAGAACACGAGGAAGCACTTATTCATGCACAAGCGGTGGCAGATATTGCAAGAGCTTTTAAGATAAAAGAATTTAAGTTTGATGTTATTTATACCCAAGCTTTCGGGCCGGGGTTATTTATTAAATACATATTTGGAGATACTCCCGTAATCCTGTATGGAGACTGGTATAACAGAGTATCCGGCGTTGATATCGGATTTGACGGGAATGTTCCCGACATAAACTATCAGGCAGAAGTAAGATGCTCCAACTCTTGCATGCTGATAGATTTATACTCCTGCCAAGGCTGTGTTGTTCGTAGCGAATGGCAAAAACGGCAGTTTCCTAAAGGATTTTACGATAAAATTAAAGTAATTCCCGAAGAAATCGACACGGATTTTTTCAAGCCTGCCGATAATGTTGAATTTCTTGGGTTAACCGCAAAAGATGAGGTTATAACTTATGCAAGCAGAGGACTGGAACCTTATCATGGTTTTGGGCAGTTTATGGAAGCTGTTTCAATCCTGCTCAAAAAACGCCCCAATGCTCATATAATAATTGCCGGCAAGGATAAAGTTTTTTGCCGACCGGAATTATTTGATGAAAAATATAAAGAAACTGTTCTGGGAAAATTTGAACTTGATATGAACAGAGTACATTTTACAGGATTTTTACCTAGAGATGAATACTTAAAACTCCTGCAAATTTCTTCTGTACATGTTCATTTAACCTACCCCTACATCCCTTCAAAAACTTTGCTTGAAGCGATGTCTGCGGGTTGCTGTATTGTGGCGTCAAATACTCCGCCTGTTTTGGAAATTGTAAAAGATAATTGCAACGGGATTTTGACAGATTTCTTTAACGTCGGACAAATTGCTGAAAAAATCGAATACGCTCTTGAAAATAAAGAAAAAACGCAAGATCTCAGAACAAACGCACGCAAAACGGTTATCGAAAACTACTCGGTTTCAAAAACCTTGCCGTTTCATGTGGAATATGTTAAATCAGTGAAATGTGAAAAGTAAAACATTTAAGTTGTTGGGCGAGTTTTTTGCCTACTAAACAAGTCTACTAAAAAAGCAAGAGAATTGGTAAAAAATCCTTCCCTTAAGTCCGGATTGAAAAACATATCAGAACTTCCATCTGTTGTACGTACTAGTTCACCTTCGACATTAAATAATAAACCATCAAGGCTAGGGTGTGAACCGCTAACGGAAGTGGTCGGACTTACTTTTATTTTAACCGGG
>JAQVKX010000090.1 GCA_028694425.1 Candidatus Gastranaerophilales bacterium | reverse complement strand
AGGTAAAAATATTTCACCTGAAACTTTAGAGTTTATTCATACCCACAAAACTGCGGATTTATTTGAATTAGCACTTAAATCAGGTGCAATTATTGCAAAAGCAAGTGAAGCCCGAATTCTTGCTATGCAAGAATTCGGGCAAAAACTCGGTTTTGCATTCCAGATTTGTGATGATATTTTGGATGAGACTTCTACTTTCGAAAAGCTCGGTAAGACTTTAGGAAAAGACAAACAAGCACAAAAACCTACTTATACAGCTCTTTTTGGTGTAGAAAAAGCACGTGAACAAGTAATCTGTCTTTTAGAAAATTCTTATGATATAATGACTGAATACGGAATTAAATCAGAAATTTTTGATGAAATAATCAGAGGGATAAAAGAAAGGGCGAGTTCTTAAATTGTTAGTAAAAGCAGATATTTTAAATACGGGATATG
The DNA here is from genome assembly GCA_028694425.1 of Candidatus Gastranaerophilales bacterium. GTDB lineage: Bacteria > Cyanobacteriota > Vampirovibrionia > Gastranaerophilales > Gastranaerophilaceae > JAQVKX01. The sequence goes on along the minus strand of JAQVKX010000090.1, from coordinate 8,266 downwards.
AAGTTTTGGCAACAGGGCTTATAGCTGCATTTATTGCACAAGTGTTAAAATTCATTTTGCATTTGATTGTTGAAAAAAAGGTTAATTTTAAAATTTTTACGACAACAGGCGGAATGCCCAGTTCTCATTCGGCAGCAGTTGTCGGGCTATCAACTTCTGTAGGACTGATTACCGGATTTGATTCAATTGCATTTGCGGTTTCAACGGGATATGCGTTAGTTGTAATGTACGATGCGGCAGGATTAAGAAGAGCTTCCGGAAAAATGGCTGTCTGTTTAAATAAAATGATGGATGATTTTTACAAACATGACGTTCAGTCGGTTGGCGGAAAACTTAAAGAATTGTTGGGGCATACGCCGATAGAGGTTTTTGCAGGTGCTGCATTGGGTGTTGCATATGCTTATTACATGCACTTTTTTGCCCTGCGGTAAAATTTTATTTACAATATAACCTTTTTAATTTTTTTTAATGCTAAAATGTATGCTAGGGATAAATATGAGGGTTTGAGTTATTAATATCCGTCTAAATAAGTATTTTTATATTTTATCGGTTTTTGTTTTCATTGCGGGAAGCATTGTTTTTGCTAATGGAACGTTTCAAAATAATTTATTAAAAATGGATTTTTCTTCGACTTCCACAGGCGGAGTGAAAGTCATTCTTTATACCGGAAAACCGTATAAAGACAGTGTTGTTGTTAATAAAAAGAGTGATTCGGAATATGTTATTTTAATGCCGGAAACCTCAAATTCCATGACATCTGCACCTATTTTAAATTCTGTTATCGGAACCGTAAAAGGCGTCAATGTCAAAACACAGCAGTATGAAAATCAAATTAAAGGCTATACAAAAATAACCGTTTCGACATTAAAACCTGTTGAAGTAGTTCCGCAAGTGCAGACTTTGAACACTTCGGCTTATAACTTGAGTGAAAATGATTACAATGAACTTTTAGCTCAAACGGCTAAAAAAGAAACAAAAACGGTTAAACCAACCGAAAAACCTGTTATCAAGACTAAGACAGTTACTATTCAGCCTAAAACAGCAGTTGTTAAGCCAAAAGTTAAGCCTGTTATTGCGATTCAAAAAACGGTAAAAACAATGCCGATTAAAACTAATGTGCAAAAACCGATAGTTAAACAAGCTGAGCAGAAATCGGCTGAGACTAAAACGGTTAAGCCGACTGTTACTGTGCCAACACCGACGCCAACACCGACGGTTAGTCCTGAACCTGTAATGCCTCCGCCGCAACAAGTTCAACCTGCTCAACCTATTGTTATGCCACCTATAGCAGAGCCTGTTTCAATGCCTGAAAATGTAGGATGGTTTAAAAAGTTTGAAAATATTTTAAGAGCTAACTTTTATGCTGTTTTATTGTTCCTGCTTGGCAGTTTTGTTATTTTGCTGCTGGTTGTAAGAAAAATTAACAGTAACCATTCAAGACAAAAAGAAATTTTCAAAGCAAATTTGGATGAAAAACCTTTATCAACAACAGATTATGCAGAAAAAATCAGTGAGGATATGACGTGGAAAGAAAAATTTCAAACATATGTTGATGCCCAACAACCTCAACCTGAACAGACCGACATAAATAAACAGGAAGTTGTTGAAGATAATCAAGAACTTGATGATTTGTTTTCGGAAGAAATCCCTTATATACAACCTGTAGAAAAGGTTGAACAAGATATTTCCTTATATGAGTTGCCGCAAGAAGAGTTGCCTGACTTTACGGATATAGATGAGCTTTTTGGAGAAGAAAATGAGGAAGAGACCGGTGTAATTGAAAGCAGTGAAATTATTAAGTCTGAATTTGCAATAGATGAAGATAAAGGGTTTTATTTGGTAGATTTTGAGGATTCTACCGCATTGGTTGGGCATATTGACGAAGAAATTTTTGTTCTGAAACGCTTTGATAATAAGGTTGAAGGGATTTTACAGGCAAGGTTGGATGAAAAAACCGCACAAAGTTCAAATTACATGACTAAAGTCGGTAACTTCAAAGCACTTGTTAAAGTAACTCCAAATGATATGAATTTGTTGATTGAATTGTAAAAAAGTGAAAGGTGAAATGTGAAAAGAAATTTATTGATATTACTTTTTTTCACACTAATATCTTTAACAATTTATCAAAGTAGGTTGGGTTTGCTAACCCAACAACAAAAAACCGTTATTCAATTCATAAGTTGGGGTTCCAAGTCCGAAATTGAAATTATTAAACCCATTTTAGCCGATTTTGAACATCAAAACCCTGATATTAAGGTTGATTTTGTACATATTCCTCAAAATTATTTCCAAAAACTTCACCTGCTTTTTGCATCAAATTTAGCTCCTGATGTACTTTTTATTAATAACTTATATTTGCCGATTTACGCAAATGCCGGGGTTTTAGAGGAGTTGAACAGTCGAACAGTTGAACAGTTGAATAGTTTTTTTTATCCAAAAGCCTTACATGCTTTGTCTTATAACGGCAAATTATATGCAATTCCACGAGACGTTTCCACTATGGTTATTTTTTATAACAAGGATTTGTTTAAAAAATACAGCGTTCCTTTACCAAATAAATATTGGACTTTTGATGATTTTTTAATTATTGCCAAAAAACTTACAAAAGATATAAGCGGAGACGGTAAAACCGATATCTGGGGTGTAAGTTTTGATGAAAACCCGCTGTTTTACCTTCCTTATTTAATGTCCCAAGGCGGAGGAATACTTTCTGATGACTTAAAAACAGTAATTATAAATATACCGCCGAGCCAAAAAGGATTAAATTTTTATGCTGATTTAAGAAACAAGTACCATGTTGCACCTACTCAAGCAGAGGCAGGCAGTGCGACAATGGCTCAAATGTTTTTGCAGGAACAACTTGCAATGCAGGTTTCAGGACGTTGGCTTGTGCCTAAATACAGGACGGATGCAAAATTCAATTGGGATGTGATTAACTTTCCCGCAGGCGATAAAGGAAGCATTGTTCCGCTTGATGCTTCAGGCTGGGCAATTTCAAAAAATTCCAAACACCAAGAAGAAGCCATGCGTTTGATAAACTTTCTGGCTTCAAAAGAAAGTATTGAAAAATTTACTCAAAGCGGGTTAATTGTTCCTGCAAGAATTGATGTGGCAAGGGGCAAATTTTTGCGAAGCAAAAATTTGCCCCCGAAAAGCGAAAAAGTTTTCATTGACGTGATAAAAACCGCAAAACCGACACCTGTTTCTGTAAATTACAACGAAATTCAAGACGAAATCCAAGAAAAGACACAGTATTTGTTTAATAAGCATTAAGCTTCTGCCAAAACAGCTTTAGGAAAAGCTCTTTTAGCTTCGGGCAATGGTTTAAGTCCTGTAATATTTAATTTTATTCTTCCATTGGATTCGCTTCTTAATGTTTCGGCGATTAATCGTGGATAATGATGTAAATTCTCTCTCATATGTAGCGTATTCGAATTTATTAAAGATATAATAGTATCAATGTAATATTGGTAATTATCTTCCATTTCAGGATGAAGTTTAACCCATTGCTCCAGAGGCATGCCTCCTCTTGCATTATTACAACCGAAACATTCGGCAAGCCCGTTTCTAAGTTCTTTAGATCCTCCGTCAGATTTTGGTCTTACATGCTCAAATGTTGACACTGCAGGTAAAATAAGACGCTGACCTATTTCATATGATGTACGCAGCATTGTTACATATTGTCCTTCAACTTTTCTTGTAACGACTCCAGAATATTTAACAATGAGGGCATCGGGATCATCTTTGGCTGTTTTTAGTTTTTGTGCCGCTTTAAAAATTTCAGCTCCAACAGCTTTATCTTGTTCCGGAAGATTTTCAACCCAATCGGCAATCTTATGAAGAAATATCTTTCTTCTGAAAATAACTAAATTTTCAGCTTCATCATCAATTGTCATAGGATCATAAGTAACAGAAGAACTTTCTTTTATAAGTTTTCTTGCTTCTGCTGTTAATGAATTTAATTTTCTTTTTGAAGCAGGAGATAAAGCTTCTCCTGTTTTATCAACTTGCTCCAAAATAGCCATTTGATGAGGTTCCAGTGTTTTCAAACTTTCTTGTCTTAATCCTTGTAAAATTTCTTGTAATGATTTTCTTGGAGATTTTCTGCTTGCTTCTTCAATTCTTGCAAAACAAGTTTTTTCCACGCCATGCATATATTTTTCAAACTGTTTAAGAGCTCTTACTGCGATTCTGCTTGTTCCTGATAATACCTGTTCGGTTAATTCTTTATTTACAACATCCATAGGAATCATTAATTTTCCACAACAAGGACAAGGTAAATCTTTTATACTCAAAGGAGTGAATTTTTTTGCAGTAAAAGATACATGAGGTATATAATTTACCAAAAGCTGATTTAAAATATCAGGATGCTTTCTGATAAATTTATTATTTTGTGAAGAACTATTTTCACTATTCAGCAAATTATAATTTTGGCTTTTTTGCCCTGAAACAAAAAAGCCGATAGAATTAATTTTCATAAACTAATTTTAACCCAGTATTGTTTTTAGAGCTACATTTTATAAAAAAGTTTACAAAAAGTGATAAAGCGTAACTAATCACCGGAAATTAGGCAAGGTCAAAATTCTTTAGCAATAAGAATTCGCAACTCCTCCTCCCTTGCGGAGGAGGAAAGAATTTCGAAATGAGGAACGAGTTTCAGAAATTCTTGGTAGAGGGTGAAAAGATTATGCTTATTGCGTTACCCTCCACCCTGTTTTCTGACTTTCGCGGGCTTCCGCTCAAGTTGAAAACAGACCTCCTCCGCAAGGGAGGAGGCTAAAGTGTGGAAAATTTTTCATTTTCAATTTTCCATTTATATTAAATCACCCATTCACCCCTTCAACTTCTTAATCACTTTAAAAAAAACCGTGCCACTGCCTATCGACAAGTATAAATAAAACTTTCGGGGAACATTGTCTGGTTTTTAAAGTTACAACACCCGTAAGTGATGTCTTAGTGCTGCTATGTTTCCATCCTGACACGGTTCGACAGCTTACGCCATCATAATTTAAAACGTCAACAACAATGTATCCGGCTGTTAAACCTACACAAGCCTCACGGCAGGCTCTGCACCCCGCAAAAGCGTTCGAGTCGAGGGATCCGCCACCTCCCCGTGGAGCACGGTTAATCTTATTTTAACATAATAATTTCTTAAAGTGAAGTGTGGCTTAAAATATGGAAGGGGAATAGGAAACAGGAAACAGTAAAGAAGACAAGATGCGTAGATGCGTGGAGGCGTAGTATTTAAAAGTGAAAAGTAAAATGTAAAAGGTGAAAAGAAGTTTATAGGTTTATAAATTAAAGCATTTTCCCTTTCCCTTTTAAATTTGTTCAATAATCTTTAAAATAAGTGATTTGAATTTGTCTTTGGCAATGTTTGTTACTTCAATAACTTCCTGATGTGAAAGAGGTTTTTCCTGAATCCCCGCCGCATAATTTGAAATACAGCTTATGCCTAAAACATCCATTCCGCAATAGTTTGCAACAATTGCTTCAGGTACGGTAGACATTCCGACTGCATCTGCACCCATAGTTTTTAACATTCTTATCTCTGCGGGGGTTTCATAGCTTGGTCCGCTGCACGCCGCATAAACACCTTTTCTAACCTCAAGTTCTAACTCTTCGGCACTTTTTTGGGCTAAATCAATTAATTTTTTCTTATAAACCTCGCTCATATCGGGAAATCTTGTACCTAAAGCTTCGTCATTTTCTCCGATTAAAGGATTTGTACCCATAAAATTAATGTGATCGGTTATTAACATTAAATCGGCAGGTTTAAAACCCGGATTCACCGCTCCTGCGGCATTCGTTATAATAAGCGTTTTTACCCCGAGTTTTTTCATTACTTTAACAGGATAAACAACTTTTTCCATCGAATGACCTTCGTAAAAATGATATCTGCCTTGCATCATTACTAGGTGAGAGGTGAGAGGTGAAAGGTGAGAAGAAAGTGAAGCGTGAGGCTGAGTAAAAACAAGCTGCCCGGCATGACCTTGTACGGTAGAGGTTTCAAATCCCGGTATTTCTGAATAAGGAATACAAACAGAAGGAAAGCCTTGGGCGAAATCACCGAGACCGGAGCCTAAAATAATTCCGATTTCAGGTTTTATATTACCGATTTTTTGGTTGATAAAATCTATTGTAGATTGCATAGCTTTACTCAAAATTTAATAAATGGAAAATTATTTTAGCTGAAAGTCTGAAAAGCTGAACGGTGGAAAGGTTTTTTAGTATTTTACTCTACGCATCCACGCATCTTGTCCTCTTTACTGTTCACTGCTTCCTGTTCCCTGTTCACTGTTTAGCCGACTAATCTGTTATCGTCAGCTTCAGATGCTTTTACCATAATGGCGTGCTCTACAGGATTTTCTTTCTTGTAAGAGCTGTCATAAAACTCTTCAAAACCGTATTCTTCACGAGATTTTTTTGCCTGTATTTCGTCAACAAGTTTTTTTGCAAGTTCCGCAATCTCGTAAACCAATTGATATCTGTTTTCTGTATTTTCGTTTAAATCCCACGCTACTTTTATTATCTGATCCATTTTATAACCTTTCACGAAACCCTTTAGATTCCGCCTTTACTAATTCTACCTATATACTACAAGCCTTTTCGTTTTATCGGCTTACCGGTTTTATTGCACTCGCTACCTTTTGCTTCGTCTCCCTTTTTAATTGAGACTTGTCCGCTCGCATCTGTTTTGCTTGGTTACTTTTTATTATTTAGAAAAACATATACCATGTATACTACACATATAAATTTTTCGCAAGTGGGAAAAAGGGAATGGTGAATAAAAGGAAACAGGAAACAGGGAACGGTAAAGAAGACAAGACGCGTAGATGCGTAGATGCGTAGTTTTTAAATTAAAATTGCTTTAGTTTAAGAATGATTTTAATAGTAAGCATTAAACAAAATTCCACGCCTCCACGCCTCTGATAACCACTTCACCCCTTCACCCATTTACCCCTTCAACTTCTTTTCACTTTTAAATTGTTAACAAAGATTAATTATATATTTTTCTAAAATATCCCAAATGGCTTGTATTTGTCGAGATTTTTTTATAAAACTCAATCAGATAAAGGATAGATTTGAGTTAGTTGCATTTATATAGTAAAATATAGTTACCGGGATGAGGATTTATGCGGAATAATAAAAATACATCAAAAATAATAATTGCAATAGCTGTTGCACTTTTAGCTACCATGATTTCTTACTCTGCTTTTAGTAATATGCATAATCAATTGGCAGAACAGCAAAAGCTTATTGATGTTATGCAAAAGACAAATAAACAATCCGATAATGAGACTTACGCCTATGCTGTGGCAGTTGATAACTTAAAAGCAGGCGAAATAGTCGCAGATAGCGATGTAGATTTTAAGCAGTTTGATATTAAAAATCCAAACGCCTTTGATAACCGCTCTGATATTGTAAATAAGGTTTTACTCAAGGATATTCAAAGCGGAGATACATTTACGGATTCTCATATTGCAAAAATTTCTTCTGATGATGTTTCATTGCGGGAAGGTTACAGGGCATTAACGCTTCCTGCAGATAATTTCCAAGGAAAATCGGATAAAATGAAACCCGGGTCTTGTGTTGATATTTACAGTTCTGCCAGCGACAATGATTGGATTTTGGAAAATGTCAGGATAATTTCATTTGAGTCCGATAGCAATTCTCCAGATAAAGCTTCTTCCTCAATAACAGGTGCAAACGCAATAACTTTTGAAGTTTCTGCTGACAGTATATCCGACTTTATTTCCAATATCTCAAAAGGCAAGTTGGTTTTAGTTGTAAGAGGTGCAAACGATAAAAAAGTTTCATACAAAAAACATAAAACTTCAGGTTATAATTCCAATCCATTCTCATCATTGCCGAGGGATTTGCCTTCTTCACCGCCCATAAACAGTTTTCCTGATAATTATTCAGGACTTCCGCAACCTATACAACCTTTGGTTCCGCAAGTTTCCGTTGAGGTTATAGAAGCAAACGTTAAGTCTAAAGTTACATTTGATTAAAAGGAGTCAAATTTGAAAAAAAATGTCATACTTTTAATAACATTATTTTTGCTGGGTTTGACAAAAGCAGTTGCCGTCAGTTATGTTGATACGCCTGTTCCAAATTCTTTAGGCAAAAGCACAATTCCTTCAAAAAGCATTATGATAAGTCTTTATAAAGACAACAACGAAAAATTGTATGCCGTTGTGGGAAAAACTCAAATGATAAAGTTTGATGAACCGGTAAAGAGGATTTCCATAACAGATCCTTC
>JAQVKX010000089.1 GCA_028694425.1 Candidatus Gastranaerophilales bacterium | reverse complement strand
CAAATGCCCTATTTACAACCATCTTACCCCCCCTGAATATGTAACAATATATTCATATTCCTTGATTTTAAAGGAAATAAGTTTTATTATCATACTGTAGATAGATTAATTTACGACAGGTTTAATAAATTTTTAAATGAACCATATAAAAAATTAAAAGAATATTCACCACATCCTAAAGCAATACATTATGCAAAGACTCTAATCCCTGAAAACAGCTATTTTATTCTTGGTGACAATAGGGATATGAGTTATGACAGCAGATTTTTAGGTTCTATTAGTAAAAGTAAAATTATAGGAAAAATAATTTACATATATTATCCAATAAAACAAGTTAAGAGGATGCGGAAAAATTCGAAAAATGACAATTTTTCGCAATTTTTCAAATCCGACCTAAGAAGTGCTAATCCCATACCGGCTGCGGGATAGCCGGCGGTATGGGATTAAGCCGGACAACGGAGATTGCGAGAAAAATTTTAATTTTTCCGCAAGCTCTTAAAGTTTTTAAATAATATTTCCTCAAGGTTCAATCTCACTCATCCATATAAAAAGAACCCTTTCAAGGGTTCTTTTTATATGGAGCGGGAGACGAGGCTGTCTTGCTCGCTCGCAATAAATGGCTCCGTTCGCCATTAAATCGAAAAGCGTCGTTTCCGCTTTAATGGCTCAACTCCACAAAACACTGCGTGTTTTGCTTGCCTCTGCTCGCTCGCGTTCGAACCAGACAAGGCTTCGCCTTGTAGTTCTCGCCCACATTTTCCAACTAAAATAAAAGACTCAATCTGAAAAATAGATTGAGTCTTTTATGGAGCGGGAGACGAGGCTCGAACTCGCGACATCTTCCTTGGCAAGGAAGCATTCTACCACTGAATTACTCCCGCATTCCCATAAGTACTATTTTACATAATCAAACTTTTTTTGCAAGAGGGGGAGGATAGTGAATAGTGAATAGTGAATAGTGAATGGTGAATAGAGTAAAAAGCAAAAAGTAAAAGGTAAACAGGCAATAGGAAATAGAAACTTCGGTTCACTGTTAAAATTAATTTATAAACTTATCAACTTATAAACTATTCACCTGTTCACCTATTCACCCATTCACCCCTTCACCCATTCAACTTCTCATTATTACGTTAAATAAAAAATTTGACTTTATATAAATTTTCGGTATGATATATCATATGAGACTAATGTACAATTTGTTTCATATAGGGATAGGAATCTAGACGAGACAATGAGATTTATACAAAAATTAAAACAATACGAAAGAAATTATATGTTTTTAAGATGGGCGACTGCAGAGGAGTACGGAAAACTCAAGTATGTCGGCTATGATTTTGTTGAGTTCGATATAATTAATCTTGAAACAATGGAATTTAGGGAAACTGTTTTAATAAACAGTCAGTTAATTTTGGAAGCAATGGTCGGCGGTGCCGATATTGCAAGGATTATTGCAGAGGTTTCTTCCAAACTTTGAACTTGTGGGAAAATTCTCTTTCTTAAATATTGAAGCTTTTTCTTGTGCCCATTTCGTGATAAACCCCGCCGCCACAAATAGTTTCAATAACTTTAAGCACAAACTCTCTTGATGCATCCATTTGGTTTAGGTAAAACTCTCGATTGGCAAGATGTCTTACTGTTATAATATTATTTTGGATTTTATCCGCAGGAACAAACAGTGAAGCAACTTCATTATCTAAAAGAATTGCCATATCATCTTCGTGAGGTGTTTTCATTAATTCATGATAATTTCCTCTTATTGCCATAATCCGGCATGAAAACAACGGGGCATCATTTTCTTTGAAATACGCTTGGGGCTGATAATTGCAACGGGTGGTAAAACTTATTTTGTGCCAAAGGATATTGATAATTGCAACCGTTTTTTGAGAATCAACTTCCATATAAATATTTTGAGTAGTAATTCCTCTGGATGAAAAAGATTGCTTGAGAGCCTCTACTACTGCCTGTAAGTCGTCAATCATCCGCAAAAATGCTTCGTTAGTGTTCATATTGGCATGCTGATAGTCCAGAAACTGTTTATACATGTGCGTAGACACTAAATTAACCCTCTCCTGAATAAGAGAAGATTTGCGAAAAGATGTTTCCAAGTTATCAAAACTTTCGTAATTATCCAATATGTTTACACTCTCTATTTATTACTAAATACATTTTATGAACAAACATAACGTTATGTAAACATTATACAATTTTTTTTTACAAAGTGGAATACTTGGTTAGGATTATTTTGACTGAAAGGCTGAAGAGATGAAAAGCCAAAAAGTTATCAGAGGCGTAGAGGCGTAGTTTTTATCTTGCTCTTCTACGCATCTTGTCTTCTTGACCTCTATTTTTTGCTTTATGCTTTTTATTTTGAATGTAGTAATAAGTAGGTTGGGCTTGACAAAGCGAACCGCTGAGTTATTCGAAGCGTGTGAGCCTGTCCTTCGTAAGAAGAAAGCCCAACAACTTTAAATTTGCTTTTTTTGAGTGTAGTATAATAAGTATTGAAAATAAAGGAAAATTATGGCTGAAAAGAAAAAAATACTTTTAATTTACCCGCCGTCTCCTGTCATGAACAGGGAAGACCGCTGTCAACAGCCCGTGAAAGACTTGTTGGTAATCCCGCCTCTGCCTCCTACCGACTTAATGTATATGGCTGCAGTTGCTGAAGAAATCGGACTTGAAGCTAAAATTGCAGACTATAGTCTTGATGAAGTAAAAGGCAAAAAGCAAAAAGTAAAAAGTGAAATAAAAAATGGAAAAACAATAATAAATTGTAAAGAGCGTTCGACATTGATACCCTCCACCTCTTATCCTCCCCCGCAGGCGGGGAGGAAGAACAATTATTTTTGCAATATGGATGGGAAAATGGAAAATTCCTCTTCACGCTTCACACTTCACGCTTCACCTTCTTCTCACCTCTCACTTCTCACCTCTCACCTAGAGGATTTTCAGCCTGATTATCTCGTTGTAAACGTTGCTTCAACAACACTTGAAAATGATTTGTCTGTTCTGCAAATTGCTAAGGAAATTTTACCGAATGTCATTACAATTGTAAAAGGTGCCCATTTTTTAACCTCAAATACAGATATTTTACACAAATATAAAACGCTTGATTTAATAATTATCGGTGAAGCGGAAGAAACATTAAAAGAAATTCTGGAAGGAAAACCTTATGCCGAAGTCAAAGGACTTTGTTATCGTGACGGTTTTGTTCCTAAATATACAGGCAAAAGACCTTTTATAAAAGATTTGGATAAACTGCCTTTTCCTGCACGCCATTTGGTTGATAATAATTTATACCGAAGACCTGATAACAATAAAGTCCAAGCGGTTATTAAGGTTAGCCGAGGCTGCCCCCATCATTGCTTTTTTTGTCTGGCAACACCTGTTTCCGGTGCGAAAGTACGTGTAAGAAGCGTAGAAAATATTATTGGGGAAATCAAAGAATGTTATGAAAAATACGGGATTAAAAACTTCCTTTTTTGGTCTGACATTTTTAATTTTGACAGAGAATGGACTCTTGACTTATGCGAGGCGATAATTGACAGCGGGCTCAAAATAACTTGGTCTTCTAATACCAGAGCGGATACGGCAGATAATGAAATGGCTAAATTAATGTATGAATCAGGTTGCCGCCTTGTAAGTCTCGGTGTAGAAAGCGGTTCCCAGTACATTTTGGATAAAATCGGGAAAAAAATTACAATTAATGACATCAGAAACACCGTAAAAATCTTAAAAAAACACAAAATAAAAATTTATAATTACTTTGTAATCGGGCTTCCATGGGATAACGAAGAAACCATTGAACAGACAATCCGATTTGCAATTGAACTGGACAGTGATTTTGTAAGTTTTTATACCGCAACACCGCTTCCCGGAACAAGATTTAATAAATTTAGCCAAGAACATAATTTATTGGACAAAAATCTTTCATGGGAAAACGCTTATTATTCTCCGGTTATAAATACGCTGTGTTTAAGTAAAGGAAGAGTCTTTGAATTACATAAACAGGCGATAAGGCGTTTTTACCTGCGTCCGATGTTTATATTACGTTCTCTTTTAAATATACGCTCGTTTGCTGAAGTTAAAAATTATTTTCTTGCAGGTTTAACAATATTATTTAGAAAATAGTCAATTTTTTATCGGAAAATTACTTTATAATAATAGGTTCAAGCGTGGGTTCGTTTCATGGAAAATTTACAAGTAAAATCATCAAATCCTTATTTGGCATATGTGCCAACATATGCTGATATCCCCCATGCAAATCCTTTTAGAAACCAACCGGATTATGATACAACAAATTTTGGAGAGACTGAAACACCTTCGCAGAAAAAGGAAAGAAAAACCGTTGTGATAGCAACTTTGATTGCCGCTGTATCAACTTTAGCATTGCTTATTGCATCAAGAGGCAAAATCAGTAAGGCTGCAGAAGCAATAACAAAAGCTTCAGAAACAGCAGAAACAGGGGCAAAAAAAGTAGTGGAAACGTTTACACAATCAACATCTCCTGTAGCAGAAGCAACGGCACAATCAACGCCTACCGCAACAAGAGCAATCGAAGCAGCAAAAGGAGAAGTTACAGCACAACCACAACCTGCTCGAACAGTAATAGAACCCATGGCAAGACCCGAACCGCCAACCCCACAAGTAGAGCCTATAGAACCAGTCGCAACAGCACCTTCTGAAACAATAGTACCCCCGCCTAGAACAACTCCGTCGACACCACCTGAACCAACAGCACCTCCGCCTGTAGTAACTGAGCCAATCATTGAAGAACCAAGAGAAGCAGAAGCTTTATTACCGTCTAGAACAGTTAAACCAACAAAACCTAAAAAAAGTGTTTGGAGAAGATTATCAGGCTTATTTAAAAAACCTTCAAAATCAACTGCTCGGGGGAAAAGAGAACCAAAACCAAGTATTACGGAATTAATAGACCCTCTTAGAGATAGTAGGCAGCGTACACCCGAACTAGATTCTCCAAAAGGCATAGCCGCTGCTGAAATAGCGAAAAGACAATCAGCTTGCAGGCAAACAGCAAGAGCAAAACTAATAGAACATTATAGAGCTGATTCCAATTGTCGGCAACTTGTTGAACAATTGGAATCTGGTGAAATATCAAATCAAATGGTTTATTTAAAATGGTTTAGAATCCTTTTAGATAAAATATCCGAAGAAAGTGCTTCAAAAATTGTTTTAGGAAGAAGTCCACATGAAATAAATGCACTATTAAGAAGAGCCCGTTATCAAGATATTATAATAATACAAAGCTTAAAACCAGACATTACAGAAAGGTTTGTAACAGGAAGTCATAAAATTAAAATGTCCCCCGAACAAATTCAAGCTTTAGAAGAAATGTTAAGGCAATTAGAAGCAGCGGGTTGATTTTAAATTGCATTGCAAACCAGCGAGCGGGCAAATTCCATGGACTGTTCGTTAATTTCGCCTCCGGCAAGTTCTGCCAGTGCCTTAAGTCTGTTTTCTCCGTCCAGAACATAAAATCCGACCTGTGTTGTATCTTCACCCTGTGCTTTTGTCACGTAAAAATGTTTAGCTGCTTTTGATGCGACAATAGCTTGATGTGTAATTAAAATTATTTGATGATAATTTGATAATTCAACAATCTCATCCGCAACGCTTTGCGATGTTCTACCGGAAATTCCGGTGTCGATTTCGTCAAAAATTACTGTGTCAATATCATCATTTTGAGCAAAAATAGTTTTAATCGCAAGCATTACACGTGAAATTTCACCGCCTGATGCGACTTTGGCAAGCGGTTTTAAATCTTCCGAAACATTTGTGGAAATTAAAAATTCAACTCTGTCTCTGCCGTTAGAGTTAAGCTCTGTCGGTTCAACCATAATTTCAAAGCGAACTTTCGGAAGTTCAAGTTTCTCCAGTTTTTCAACAATTAATGCAGACAGCACTCTTGCATAATCCCGGCGGTTTTGAGATATTTCCTGTGCTTTTTCATTCAAATTCCGCAAAACGGCTTCAATTTTTTGTTCTAATTCATCAATGTTTTGGGTTGAAAACTCAATTTGAGAATACTCATTTTTTAAATTCTCGTACGTCTGCATAACCTCCGTTAAAGTGTTTCCGTATTTGCGTTTTAGTTTATCAAGCAAGAAAATTCTTTCCTGAACGGAATTTAGTCTTTCAGTATCATTTTCAAGATTTTGAGAATAATCTCTTAAGGCGGCTGAAATTTCCTGCAAAATTTCAGCCGCCACAACCAAATTTTCCTCAACTGAGGTTAATTTTCCATCCAATTGAGTAGCTTTTGAGATATTTGTTTTTACAAGACCTATTGTAGTATAAACCGAGCCTTCATCGCCATTTAAAGCCCAGTATGATGAACCTGTAAGTTCTTTCAGTTTTTCAACATTCTCTAAAATATTAAGCTCATTTTTTAAATTGTCGTATTCGTTTTCATCATTTATTTGTGCTTCTTCAAGTTCATTAATCTGAAACTTTAAAAACTCAATCTGATTTTCGGTTGCATTAGAAAGTGATTTTGCTCTTTCAAGTTCTGTGTAAAGATTTTGATATTCATTAAAAATGGATTTATATTCATTTAATTTTTCGCCGTAAGAATCTTTTGCATAACTGTCAAGCAAATTTATATGAAACTTCGGTTGTAAAAATGCGTAAGTCTGGTTTTGTGAATGAATATCAATAAACTTATCCTTTAACATTTTTACAAAATCCTGATTGACTAAAGTTCCGTTAACCCTTGTTCTGACAGAATTCTGAGTAATTTCTTTAGAGATGACAATTTCTTCACCGAACAAATCGATTCCGTTTTCCTGAAAAATCCCGTCTAAATCATTTTTGTTATAGCTTAAAGTCAGTTCAATCAAGGCTTTTTCACAGCCTGATTTAATAATTTCTTTGCTTACACGGGGTGCAAAAACAATGTCAATTGCGTTTATGACAATGCTTTTCCCTGCTCCGGTTTCGCCTGTGATTACGTTAAGTTTCTCGTCGAATTTAACGACCAGTTCATCTATTAAGATATAGTCTTTAATTAAAATTTGTTTAATCATTTTTTTTTATAACCTTACACGAAACCCTTCAGGTTCCGCCTTTACTAACTCTACTTACTATCTAATAACCTTTTCACATTACCGGCTTACTCATTTTATTGCACTCGCTATTTTGAGTGAAGTGTGAAGCGTGAAGAGTGAAGGGGAATTTCCCATTTTTCGTTTTGCTTTTTTCATTTTTCCTTTTTAATTAAGACTTGCCCGCTGTCTTGAATTATCGGCAGTTCGGGAAAGCGTAGTTTCCCTCATTAGGACGAGTTTCGCTTCGCTAACTCTTGCCGAAATTCGCTCGCATCTCCTTTGCTTGTTAACCTTTATATCGTTGGGTTTGAAAGTCAAACCTACTTCTTTTTGGATTGCCGCGTCGGGGTGCAACATTTTAATTTAAATAATATGCTTAATTTTACCCCTCCTCGCAATGACATATCTCTAAAGCTCGTTCCTCGCTTAGAGCTATGTCACTTTTTCGGTGCTATGCCCCAGTGGAGTTTGTTTCTCAGTACAGAATAAAATTCGTTATCCTCTAATAAGGCAAGTTTTGCGTTGAATTTTGATTTTTCGATTTCGATTTTTGAGTTAACATTGAAGGCATCCTGTCCGTCAGCTACCACAACAAAACTTGTGCAGCTGTCACAGGTTGATATTGTAATTTTTTCATCAGAAGGAATTACCAAAGGACGTGCCGTAAGTGTATGCGGGCAAATAGGTACTATTACAATTGCATTTAACCTTGGAGAAAGCACCGGCCCTCCCGCAGAAAGCCCGTAAGCGGTTGAACCTGTCGGTGTTGAAACAATTAAACCGTCTGCCAGGTAGTCACAAACAAATTTCCCGTCAATACTCAGGTAAAATCTTGAAGTCCTTGAAGCTGAAGAACCTTTAATAACAAAATCGTTCAATGCTAATACCCCGTCATTTGAAACCAGCATTAACCGGTCTTCTATTTTGTATTTGCCGGTTAATATTTTTTCAACAGAGCTTGAAAGTTCTTCCTCGGTTGTTTGGGATAAAAATCCCAAGCGTCCTAAATTAATTCCAAAAACAGGAACAAATTCCTTTGAATAAAATCTTGCGGCTTTAAGCAAAGTTCCATCGCCACCCACTACAAAGACAAAATCAACTCCGCCTTTCATTGAATCTATTGTGAATTTTTCAAACCGCAAATTCTTTTCTGTTAATAAATTTTTCAGAGACTGCAAAACCTCCGATGAATTTTTTACTATCGGATTGTATACAATTCCAAGCTTTTTATCGTTGAAAAAATTATTCAAAACCACATCCCCTGTTTTCAGCAATTATACTACATGCCACATAAAAGTTCAATTAAAAATTTTTCCGCACCTCATTTCTGGATTTTTTAGTTGCATTTTCCGCCATATTGATGTCTATAACCTTTCACATAAGCTTTGACTATATTTTTTGACAGGGATTTGCTTCTTGACAAATAAGACATATGAGTCATGGCCGAAATCCCTCCCTTAGTATTGGATTGGTCATATATAAAACCGGCATGAGGTTCTATTGATAAATTTGTAATATTTTCAATTTCTTCAATTGTCAGATTTCTTATATTTGGAAATGATAGCGGATCTTCACGGTAGTTTACGGTAAGCCAAAACATATTTTTTTCAATAATAAACCTGTCGTAAATTAATCTATCTACAGTATGATAATAAAACTTATTTCCTTTAAAATCAAGGAATATGAATATATTGTTACATATTCAGGGGGGGGTAAGATGGTTGTAAATAGGGCATTTGCG
>JAQVKX010000002.1 GCA_028694425.1 Candidatus Gastranaerophilales bacterium | reverse complement strand
TCATTCTCGTTTGGATATCTTTAGCCAACTTCCTGTTAACCGACAGTAAATCTGCTAAAACAGCTATTAATCCAATCTGAACACCGGTAATAATAAGAACTGCAGCTAAAATAAGCGATTGCACATGCCCCGAGCCGGCATGAATTAAATAAAAATACAGAAATCTTATTCCGAGAAAAATACCCGGAATCAGAAATAAACAACCGATAATGGCAAAAAATCTGAATGGTCTGTACACAATAAACATCCTTATCATTGTAAAAATTGAACGTCTTACATAATCAAAAACATTTTTAATCAGCCTTGATTTTCTTAATTCTTTATTAACTCTAACAGGAACAGAAATTATTTCCAAGCCTTTTGCTTTAGCTTGAATAATTGTTTCAAGAGTATAAGTATAATTATCAAAAACATTAATTTGCAAAGCCGCATTTTTTGAAAAAGCTCTAAAACCGCTTGTAGCATCTGTTATTTTGGTAGAACTTACCAATCTCATAACCAAAGACCCCAGTTTTTGCAATAACTTTTTAGTTAATGAAAAATGTTTTATTTTTTCAATCGGACGTGCTCCCACAACAATATCTGCCTGTTTTTCAATAATAGGTTTAATTAATTTTTCAATATCATCTGCGCAATACTGATTATCCGCATCAGTGTTAACAATTATATCCGCCCCGAGTTCTAAAGCTTTTGAAAGCCCCAAAGAAAAAGCTTTAGCCAGCCCGACATTATTAGATAAAATTATAAAATCTTTGACGCCGTTTTGTTTAGCAATTTCAATAGTTTTATCGGTTGAACCGTCATCAATTATAAGAATTTGAATTTCATCAATTCCATTAAGTTTCTCAGGTAAAGCTTTCAACGTTGTTTTTAACGTTAATTCTTCATTATAACAAGGTATTTGAATTACTAGTTTCATAAATTTATTATATTAAGTAAATAGGAAATAGTAAATAGTAAAAGGTAAAAAGTGAAAAGTGAAGAGAAGGGAATAGTTAGATAGTATCGTCAAAAGTTTTGTTTAAATCGTTCAATTATCATGTCACCCTGAATTTATTTCAGGGTCTATCCAATGTACTATGCTGAAAAGATGCTGAAACAAGTTCAGCATGACAATCTTTGCAGGGATGTATCTATCCTAAGTGAACACTTTCCTATCCAATATTTCTTAATAGTTTGTTATATTTTGTTTAATTTACTTATGAGCATATTAATATGGGGAAACAAGGAAAGTATGAAAAAGTTTTTAATTGTTTTATCATTGTTTTTAATTATTTATGAACCGTGTTTTGCAGGGGGTGCTGGATATAGGTACATAGATGGCGGTGGGATTTATTCTGAAGTTACTGTCCCTCTAGATTTGCCAAATGCAAAATATAATCAAAGTAATGATAAAATTCTCCCAATTTCATCTAAGGCGGTTGATAATAAAATAGATATAAAAACTTTAAAAACGGCACAATCATCAACAGTTAATGTTTTGGGTCTTGTTGATGTTGGAGATGCCGGCATTTATGAAACGGCAAGAAAAGGGCGTATTAGTACAATTCATTATATTGAATATACGAATGAAAAAGTTTATGTTCCTTTTATCTTTATACCTATTTATTTTAAAAGATATATTACAACAATTTATGGAGAGTAAAATTATGAAAAGATTTATTTTAGGATTAACGTTATTTTGTATATTAACTTGTGCACCTGCAAATGCTATGGGTTTATTTTACACAGATGCGACATACCCAATGACAGCCACGGGAGTAAGAACTACAAAAACAGTTGATTGTTTAAAAAAAGGTAAATCTTCAGCAATAGGCATTTTATTTCTTGTTGAATTAGGAGATGCCGGTTTAGGTGCGGCATCAAAAGATGGCGATATTAAGCAAGTTTATTTTGTTGATATAAATGAAAAAACAGTTTTGATTTTCTTTCGGAAAATTACAACAACTGTTTATGGTGAATAACAAGCTTGTAATGACAGGATGAGTTAATTAAAATTTTAACTAAAATACAAAAATAAGACTACTATTGCGGTGGTCTTATTTTACTTACGTAATTTTACGGACTTTTATTCGTTGTTCAAAAATGACATAATGAAATAGGGAATAGGGAACAGAAGACAAGATGCGTAGATGCGTAGAGACGTAGTAAAATTCAGCTCATTGCTCACTTTTAAAACTACTCAACTTATCGACTTATCAACTTATAAACTATTCACCTATTCAACTTTTAAACCAAAAAAGGAGGCAATATGACAATAACACTAACAACATTTATCCCGGGCACAAAAGCAAAAGCAGATGAAGTTAATGCAAATTTTACCGCATTAAAGAATGCTGTTGACGAAAAAGCGGCAATAGACGGTGATAATACACAAATTTTTTCTGTTGCTGATGCAACTAATGATGAACATGCTGTGAATAAAGGTCAACTTGATGATTTATCAGATGATTTAACGGTTGAAATTAAAAAAGCAGGTACTAAATTTTGTGTCAAATCAGGAAATACTTCAAACGGAGCGGGGCATTTATTCAGCTATAGTGTACTTGAAGTCACTCCTTTAATTGCCGGGACTTATGATGATTTAGTAGTCTCTGATTACAGAGGAGTTCAAACGACTATATCAACAACTCCGGATTCAATTGATTTAACAGGCAACTCTGACGGAAATTATAATATTTTTATTAATACAAGCGGAGAGCTTTATATTTTAAATAACACTATTTATAAACAACCTAATCGCCCTACAATGGTTGTTAATGATGTTTGGCTTAATACAAGTGTTGAACCTTTTGAATGTATTAAATACAGCGGAACAACAGATGTGGAATTTTTAGATGTTCCTCTCGGCAAAGTAACAATTGAAAGCAGTGCAATTACCGCAATTGAAACATTTGCATTTAATCAAGACGGACACAATATTACAGCACAAACCACTCTTGAATCAGGAACCAACTTAGCATTATCTTTCAGTAATTTGTGTATACCGGATTATGAAAACGGTGTGTCTAAAACCTGGGCAACACAATATACAGCAGAAAGTAACGGTTTTTTAATGTGTTATGCCCCAAGCAATTCTACAAATTCATATGTGACAATAAACGGTACTCAAATGCAAATAATCGGAGGAAGCGGAGCAGCAAGCGGGTCTTTAGTAACACTTCCTGTAGCTAAAGGAGATATTTATACTTTTACAGGCAGTACATCTGGAACAATAAAATTTTTTCCGATGAGAGCAGTATAATCGGGTTTATTAAAATAGAGGGCACGGAAAAATTCAAAAATCTACAATTTTTAGAATTTTCCGTGCCCGACCTAAAGAAGGTAAGAGCCAAGCACAGCCTTGGTCTAAGGCTGGCTTGGCTCTTACTGGACTATTGAGGCTGCGGAAAAATTAGAAATTTTTCTCGCAGCCTCAAATAATTTTTTAAAATAAAAACCTATTGTTTTTCGATAGGTTTTTTTCTATACTTAAAATATGGCAATAGGTGTAGACATTGAAGATATAAAAAGATTTGAGAATAAACCTCAAAAGTTTTTGGATAGAATTTTTACAAGAGATGAGCAGGAATATTGTTTATCAAAAACAAATCCTGCAAGTCATTTTACTGTACGTTTTTGTGCAAAAGAGGCTGTTATTAAGGCTTTAAATTCTATTAATATAAATCATCCTCAGTTAAATCAAATAGAAATTTATCATGAAAATAATAAATTGCCTAAAATAAAATTACCTGATAAAAAAGAGTATAATAATTTGATAATTGAGATAAGTTTGTCGCATGATAAAACAAAAGCAATTGCTTTTGTTGTTATAGAAGACAAGATGCGTAGAGGTGTAGAGGCGTAGTTTTGCTACGCATCCACGCATCAACTCATCTTGTCCTCTTTCTATACTTTTTATGTTAAAATATTACTATAGGAGTATAAACAAATGTCATTTGAATTTAAGAAGTTGGAAATAGAGGGGCTTGTACTGGTTAAACCAAAGGTTTTTGGTGATAATCGGGGGTTTTTTATGGAAAGTTACAGAAAATCAGAGTTTGTTCAAAACGGTATTGATGCTGATTTTGTGCAAGATAACCATTCAAAATCAAACAAAGGAGTTTTGCGTGGGCTTCATTATCAGGCAAATCCTAAGCCTCAGGCTAAATTAATAAGATGTATCAAGGGAAGAATTTATGATGTGGCTGTCGACTTAAGAAAAGATTCAAAAACCTTTGGGCATTGGGTCAGAACGGAATTAACAGAAGAGAATAATTATATGTTCTTTATTCCCGAAGGATTTGCTCATGGTTTTGTTGTGTTGTCGGATGAAGCTGAATTAATATATAAAACAAACGCAGAGTTTTCATCGGAACTTGACAGAGGTGTCCTTTGGAATGATAAGGATATAGGTGTGGACTGGGGCATTGATTTTAAACCGATATTAAGCGAGAAAGACAAAAAACAACCGAGATTGAATGAAATTAATAAAGAGGAGTTGTTATGAAACGATTACTTGTTACCGGTGGTGCGGGATTTATCGGGAGCTGTTTTGTAAGGCATATTTTGAATAAATATCCTGATTACAAGGTAATTAATCTCGATGCTCTGACTTATGCGGGAAATATTGAAAATCTTGATGATGTTAAAGATAATCCTAATTATACTTTTATTCATGGCAACATTTGCGATAAAAGATTAGTCAGGGAGCTTGTTTCACAAGCAGATTGGGTTGTGAATTTTGCAGCAGAAAGTCATGTTGACAGAAGCATAACGGAACCGGAAATCTTTATTGAAACTAATGTTCAAGGCACTTTAAACCTTTTGCAGGCATGCAAAGAAATAGGAATTGAAAAATATTTGCAGGTTTCAACCGATGAGGTTTACGGAAGTCTCGGCAAAACGGGTTATTTCACTGAAACAACACCTATTCAGCCAAACTCACCTTATTCTGCTTCAAAAGCGGGAGCAGATTTGTTGGTGAGGGCATATTATGAAACTTACAAATTACCTGTTTTAATAACACGTTGTTCAAACAATTACGGACCTTATCAGTATCCTGAAAAATTAATCCCGTTTTTTGTTTTGCTGCTTTTAAAAGGGGAAAAAGTTCCTGTTTACGGGGACGGTTTAAATGTTCGTGATTGGCTCTATGTTTATGACCACTGTGAGGCTATCGATACAGTTTTACATAAAGGTAAAATTGGCGAAGTTTACAACATAGGCGGGCACAATGAAAAAACAAACATGGAAATTACAAAATTAATTCTTGTAGCTATGGGAAAAGACGAAAGCTCAATTAAATACGTTGAAGACCGTCTCGGGCATGACAAACGTTATGCAATCGACAATACCAAAATTCAAACAGAACTTGGTTGGCAACCTTCTGTGACTTTTGAAGAAGGCATTAAACTGACGATTGAGTGGTATTTAGCCAATCAACGTTGGATAAAAGGAATAGAAGACAAGATACGTAGAGGCGTAGAGGTGTAGCATTTCTACGCCTCCACGCCTCTTGTCTTCTTTGGCAAAAGAAAAGAGGTATCATATGAAGGGAATTATCCTCGCCGGCGGAGCCGGCACAAGATTATATCCAAGTACAATGGCTGTTTCAAAGCAGTTGTTACCGATTTATGATAAACCTATGATTTATCATCCGATTTCGGTGTTAATGCTTGCCGGGATTAAAGAAATTCTTATAATTTCAACCCCTTATGATTTGCCGAATTTCAAAAAACTTTTGGGAACAGGTGAACAGTTTGGCGTTAAGTTTTCTTACAAAGAACAGCCCAAACCTGAGGGCTTGGCACAGGCATTTATTATCGGTGAAGAATTTATCGAAAAAGATAATGTTGCTTTGGTTTTGGGTGATAACATTTTTTATGGTCAAAGTTTTTCGGATACTTTATGTAATGTTGTTCAAAATATTAAAACCAAAGGCGGTGCAACAGTTTTCGGTTACCATGTAAAAGACCCTCAAAGATTTGGTGTTGTTGAATTTGATAAAGATGGGAAAGTAATTTCTTTAGAAGAAAAACCGACATGCCCTAAATCAAATTATGCGGTTACAGGACTTTATTTTTATGATAACAATGTTATTGAATATGCCAAAAACCTTAAACCGTCTGCAAGGGGCGAGTTGGAAATTACAGATTTGAACAAGATTTATTTAAGTAAAGGAAATTTGGATGTTAAACTCCTAGGACGTGGCTTTGCTTGGCTTGATACCGGAACTCACGCATCACTTTTGCAGGCAGCACAATATGTTCAGACAATTGAAGAAAATCAAGGGATTAAAATTGCTTGCCTTGAGGAAGTTGCTTATCGCATGGGATTTTTAACTAAAAATGATTTAGTTAAAATTGCAGCACAATATCCTAATAATGATTATTATCAGTATGTCGGGAGAATTGCTAACGAGTGAGAGGTGAGAGGTGAGAAGTAGGTCGGGCTTTAATTTGACTCCATCCCCCCTTGAGGGGGAGGGTTTGGGGTGGGGGGATAGCAAATTTGCCCGACAACATGGGTTAATTACACTTTTAGAACAAAAAAAATGCTTTAAGTTAATCTGCGGTGCAGGAAATCAAAACTTGGAAGAAATTGAGAAACTGGTTGCACTTTATGCTAAAGCAGGCTGCCGTTTTTTTGATTTAGCGGCTGATGAGGAAGTTTTAAAAGCTGCTCAAAAAGGACTTGATTTTGCGATACCGAAAGAAGATCAGAAAAATTATCATTTTTGTATAAGTATCGGTACAAAAGGCGACCGGCACGTTCAAAAAGCTCAAATTGACAGTGAAAAATGTATCGGCTGTGGAAAATGTGTTGAAATTTGCCCGCAAGGAGCGATAAAGGAAACAGAAAGTAGGGTGGGTTCCCTAACCCACCAATATCAAATTGAACAACAATGTAAGGTGGGCATACTTGCCCACCAATACGAAGTTATTGAAAAAAATTGTATCGGTTGTATGAAATGTCAAAAGGGATGTAAAAATAATGCAATTTCTTTTACCCCTCACCCGAATTTCTACGGCTTGCGAGCTCGCCTAGAACTTCTCCCTCTCCCCCAAGGGGCGAGGGTAAACCTTCTCACTTCTCACTTCTCACCTCTCACTTGCATTGAGCTTCATGCCAGTGACACCGATGAAGACGAAGTTGATGAAATTTGGGATTATTTGAACAAAAACTTTGACGGAATGCTCAGTCTTTGTATAGGGCGGCAAAAATTAACGGATGAGCAAGTTTTAAACAGAATTAAAAGGCTTGTAGAGAAAAGAAAACCTTATACAACAATAATTCAAGCAGATGGCACACCGATGTCCGGAGGAGAAGATGATTTTCAAACGACTTTGCCTGCTGTAGAAATGGGAGCTTTAGTTCAAACTCTGCATTTACCCCTTTATTTAATGCTTTCGGGCGGTACAAACTCCAAAACAGCAGCGTTAGCAAAACAAAAAAATGTTGACATAAACGGTGTAGCAGTAGGCTCTTATGCACGAAAAATCGTAAAAGAATATATTCAGAGAAAAGATTTTTGGAAAAATAAAGCAATTTTTGAAGAAGCTGTTTTATACATAAAACCTTTAATTAATTACAAAAATTAAATATTTTGTCAATCTTTACCTTTTAAACAATCTTATAAATGGGATAGGTTCAAATTTACCCACATCTTTTGCTAAATCACTAATTTCGTCTGTAAGCGGATTAGGTTTAGAATGATATTTATCTAAAAGATAATCTGTAATATATTCTGCAACACAAATTAAAAAAACAGCAACAGCACCAACAAAAGCACCTCTTTGGTAACTCTTTTTAATTAAATTATTTGTCGCAGTCTCCTTTTGCACATCATCATTTTTATTTTGAAAAGAAATAAAACTTGTTTTTGAAGTTATTTGATTTTGTTTCAAATTTGTAGGCTTAAAACTATAACTTGACAGGCTTTGTAAAATCATATTTACTCCATTTTCATATTATTGCTATTATTATAAAACATAAAATCTAAAAAAATTGTTATTTAAAAATACTTTGTAAAATTTCTTAATATTTTTTTAAAAAATATTGCATAAAAAATTTTTAGAGTTAATATGAAAAAAAGCTTAATTAAAAAGGATGTGTGGAAGTATGATTAATAGTATATCAAATTTTGCAGTTAATAACACAATAGCAAGGAAATCCCCCCCCCCCCCGAAGAAATAATTATTCTGTTTTTATAAGCCCTCAAGCAATTATTGCTGATGAATTTACTAAATCAAAAAATAAATCTAAAGTATCATTTACCGCTTATCATGGTGCAGGTTGGTATGGAACACAATCTGACAGAGATGCTTTAACATACAGAGTACAATTAACTCCTCAAACAGTAGAGGATAACATAAGAACTTCTAAAACTCCTGAGCAAGGTGTAATTTTAAGCTATCGACAACTTATTGATGAAGCTCAACATGTTGTTCAGGCTTTTAATGGCATGACTTCAATAATGGATGAGTTTGGTAAAGTAGCAGTAGAAAGATTTAAAGAACTTAAGAAAATGCGTCCGACAGGTTCTCAAATACCTGTAGTTGGTTTCATTCCTGAGGCAGTAAGTTTTCTCACATTAGACCTTGCACGAAAAGTAAAAAAAGGAAGAAGGGATTTTGGTGAGGATCATCATGAAATTTTTAATAAATATTGGCAGAATGGTTTAGAACCTATAGTTAATGGATATTATACTGCCAGTGATGCTGTAGCCGGGAAGTTAGATTTAGTAAGTACAGGCACACGTTCCAAAATGGCTGTATCTATTGAGCAAGGAAAAATTAAAATAGCAAATAATAGAATAAAACTTGGAACAGCTATAGACAAACAAGCAGACAAGTTAACAGCATTAGGACGTAAGGTTTATTATACTGTAGCTCATGCCCAAGGAGCAAGATTTGTAATAAAAGGCATGATGTTTAATCTTGGAGCAGAAGCAGTTGATGCTGGAATTGATGCATTATCTGATATTGGTGTAGATGCAATTTCAAGTAATATTTTAGATAATTTTACAAATATAGGCTTAGATTCTATAGGAAATGTTTTTAAAGCAGTTTAATAAAAGGAGGTTAAATTTATGATTACAGCAATTTCAGGTTTCAATCAAAACGGTTTAAAAATTAATTTAGCAGAGAAAGGTGTTAATGAAAATTATTTAAATCCTTCAAATCAACTTCCAGATACTTTCGTCAATTCAAAACAAGCTAATTCTATTGCATTTACAGCAAGTATAGGAACTATTATTTCCAGAGCCGGAGAAGAAATTAGTATTGCAACAACCAGAATTTTTAATGATTTATTAGGAAAAGGGTTTTCTGTAGTTAAAGATCCTATTGTTGTAAATGATAATTATCCCGGGCCTCCTGTTCTTGATTTAATAGGTAATACTATTTCCGACCCTATTGATGGCGGAATAATACATGAAATGCATGAAGTCCCTCCCTTAGAAATTCCTGACATAGGAGAAGCTATCGGCAATTTAGGTGAAGGCATAGCTGATTTAGGAGAACATGCTATTGATGCAGCCGCTACTGTAGGTGAAAAAGTAATTGAGTTTGCACAAGACTTTATCCAAGGTGCAATAGATTTATTAAGTTAATTTTTTAATTTCTAGCAAATCACTTTAAAGTGTGTAGTAAGTTGGACTTGTCAGCCCAACAGCATAAAATAAAAATCCTGTTTTTATTTTGAGTAGAGTATAGCGTAGAAAAGCATACTCATTTTACATATTACTAATCAGCTCCTCAAGGTGGTCTTCCAGATTTATAATTACGGCTCTGGTTTGTAGTTTTGCCTGTTCTCTTGTTAATCCGTAAAATTCATAATTAAAAATCCCTTTCAAATCCTCAATGTCTTGTTGTAATGCTTCTGCTAATGAAAATTTTGACATTTTAAATCTCCTTTTATTGTTTATCCTATTAAAATATATAATACAACCTACTATATTAGATTGTACGATATAGAAAAATTTTTGTCAACATAATAAACTGATAAAATGAATGATAAAGAATTTTTATTTAAATTAGGGCAAAAAATTCGTATATTGAGAACAATAAAAGATTATTCTCAGGAAATTTTAGCTGAAAAATCGAATACTGACAGGGGTCATATATGCAATATTGAAGCAGGTAAGGCAAATCCTTCGATAATTTATTTAAAACAAATAGCAGATGCATTGGAGTGTGATTTGGCGGAACTTTTACAATTCACGATATAGCTAAGAGGATGTCCAAAAAGTCGGTGCATAAATGCACCCTACCTCCTATTCCCTATTTCCCATTTGCTTTTTGCTGTCGGGCTAGAAAGCCCGACCTACTTCTCACCTCTCACTTCTCACTTTCTCACTTGACCCCCCCCCTTGACATGGAAAATGTCTGTTTATCGTCATTTCGGTATATTTTACTCAGTCTAATCATGCAATTGTAACAATTTATGTAAAAAAATTTACAAATAATTTGCATTTACCTTGACTATTATCTTTGATGTAGTACGATTGTATAACATGCTTAATTGACATGCTTATCTTTAAAGTATGTTTTTTAAATCTAACACTGTCAAATATAAATAGCAGATTTTTATAGTACGTACACCACAAATAATTTAGATGAGGTGAATTGATGTCGACAACAAAATATGTAAAAAGAGTAACTCCTATGGGTATCCCCAATACCAGATTGGATGACTTACCGGACCTGATTGAAGTGCAAAAAAAATCATTTGAATGGTTTTTGAAAGAAGGTTTAAAAGAGGAATTACTTTCTTTTTCGCCTATTAAGGATTATACCGGCAGATTAGAATTACACTTTTTGCCTAATTATACATTTGATAATCCTAAATATACCGTTGAAGAAGCAAGAATTCATGATGCGACTTATGCAAAACAACTTCGTGTAATGATTAGGCTTGTTAATCGTGATAGCGGGGAAATTAAAGAACAAGAAGTTTATATCGGTGATATCCCTACAATGACGGATAAAGGAACTTTCATTGTAAACGGTGCGGAACGTGTTATTGTTTCGCAAATTGTTCGCTCACCCGGTATTTATTTTAAAAGGGAGGTTTCTCCTACAGGAAAACGTTTGTACAATGCGACTTTAATTCCAAACCGCGGAGCTTGGTTAAAGATTGAAACGGATTCAAATGATTTAGTTTATGTTAAGATTGATAAAAACAGAAAAATACTTGCTACAACTCTTTTAAAAGCAATAGGGATAACAATTTCCGAGATGGAAACTTTGTTTACTCACTCAGAATTTTTGAAAAGAACACTTGAGAAAGATACAACAGAAACAACGGACGATGCTTTAGTGGAAGTTTACAAAAAGCTCAGACCGGGTGATCCGGCATCTCCTCAAGGCGGACGTTCAATTCTGGAAGCAAGATTTTTTGATGAAAAGAAATATGATATCGGAAGAGTCGGGCGTTATAAGTTAAACAAAAAACTTAATCTGAATGTTGCAGCATCTCAAAGAACTTTAACCGTTCAAGATATTGTTGCGGCAGTTGAGTACTTGATTAATTTAACTTATGATGAAGGAGCTATTGATGATATCGACCATTTAGGAAACAGAAGAATCCGTTCAGTCGGTGAATTACTTCAAAACCAATTTAGAGTAGGTTTGTCAAGAATTGAAAGAATTGTTAAAGAAAGAATGACACTTCAGGATTCCGAGACTTTAACTCCTTTAAACCTTTTGAATACAAAACCTTTGGTTGCATCTTTAAAAGAGTTTTTTGGAAGTTCACAGTTATCGCAATTTATGGATCAAACAAATCCTCTTGCCGAATTAACTCATAAAAGAAGAGTTTCAGCATTAGGTCCCGGCGGTTTAATGAGAGAAAGAGCCGGTTTTGCGGTTCGTGATATTCACCCGTCACATTACGGAAGGATTTGCCCGGTAGAAACTCCTGAAGGTCCAAACGCAGGCTTGATAGGTTCTTTGGCAACTCACGCAAAAGTTAATGATTACGGATTTATTGAATCACCATTCTTTGTTGTTAAAGACGGTATCGTAACTGATGAGGTTAACTATTTGTCTGCCGATGAAGAAGAAAACTATCGTATTGCACCTTCTGATATTCAGTTGAATAAAGACAGAAGTATTAAACACGAATTTGTACCTGTACGTTATCGTTCGGAATTTACAATGGGTGAGTCAAAAAGGGTTGACTATATGGGTGTTTCACCGATTCAGATTATTTCTGTTGCAACATCTTTAATCCCATTCATTGAACATGATGATGCAAACCGTGCACTGATGGGTTCAAACATGCAACGTCAAGCGGTACCTCTTTTTATTACTCAAAGACCGGTTGTGGGAACAGGATTAGAAGCAAGAGCAGCAAAGGACTCCGGTATGGTTGCGGTTGCACAAGTTGATGGTGTGGTTGAAAGAGTAGTCGGTGAAGAAATCACAATTAAAGATAAATCCGGGAAATCACATATTCATCAGTTAATGAAATATCTAAGAAGCAACCAGGACACTTGCATTAACCAAAGGCCGATTGTAAAAGAAGGTGATACGGTTAAGGTTGGTGATGTAATTGCAGACGGTGCTTCTACAAATTGGGGTGAACTTTCATTAGGCAAAAATGTTTTAATAGCATATATGCCTTGGGAAGGATATAACTTTGAGGATGCGATTTTGCTTTCTGAAAGATGCGTTCACGATGATGTATTTACATCTATACACATTGAAAAATTAGAAATAGATGCAAGACAAACAAAACTCGGACCGGAAGAAATTACAAGAGAAATTCCTAATGTTTCCGAAGAAGCTTTAAGACACTTAGATGAAAGAGGAATTGTAAGAATCGGTGCAAGAGTTTACGCTGATGATATTTTAGTAGGTAAAGTTACACCGAAAGGGGAATCCGAACATCCGCCGGAAGAAAAATT
The DNA here is from genome assembly GCA_028694425.1 of Candidatus Gastranaerophilales bacterium. GTDB lineage: Bacteria > Cyanobacteriota > Vampirovibrionia > Gastranaerophilales > Gastranaerophilaceae > JAQVKX01. The sequence continues at coordinate 24,289 of JAQVKX010000002.1, read as the reverse complement.
GTTAAGAGCAATTTTTGCCGAAAAAGCAAGAGACGTCAAAGATAATTCTTTGCGTGTTCCTCATGGTGAAGGCGGCAGGGTACTTGACGTTAAAGTATTTGACAGGGAAAAAGGCGACGAACTTCCTCCGGGTGCAAATACGGTAATCAGAGTTTATATTGCCCAAAAACGTAAAGTATCTGTTGGCGATAAGCTTTCAGGGCGTCATGGAAACAAAGGTATTGTTTCAAGGATTTTACCTAAAAACGATATGCCTTTCTTGCCTGATGGAACACCTGTTGATATCGTGTTAAACCCGCTTGGTGTTCCTTCGCGGATGAACGTTGGACAAACTTATGAGTGTTTGCTTGGTTTAGCGTCTTATTTAACCGGGAATTATTATGAAGCACCTCTGTTTGATGAAATGTATGGCGACAATCAATCCGAAATTGCTACAAAAGCAGAGCTTTTGAAAGGGATTAAAGAATCCGGTTGCGATTGGGTAAGAGAAGACGGAAAAGTAATGCTCCTTGATGGAAGAACAGGCGAAGCATTTGATCAACCTGTTGCTGTTGGGCTTTCATATGTATTAAAGCTTGTTCACCTTGTTGATGATAAGATTCATGCAAGAAGTACAGGTCCTTACTCACTTGTAACTCAACAGCCGTTGGGCGGTAAAGCTCAATTCGGCGGTCAAAGATTTGGTGAAATGGAAGTTTGGGCACTAGAGGCTTACGGTGCTGCTTATACTCTGCAAGAAATGTTAACCATCAAATCGGATGACGTTAACGGAAGAAACAGAGCTTATGAAGCTATCGTTAAGGGTGATAATATCCCAAGACCCGGTATCCCGGAATCATTCAAGGTACTTGTAAGAGAATTGCAGAGTATAGGTTTAGACATAACCGTTGCGAAAAAAGACGGAATTGAAGTAGATTTGATGAGTGATATGGATGATTTGAGAAAATCAGCTCCAAAAAGAACTCTATCAGATATAGATTCAGAGTTATTGAATATCAACTTTTTCGAGACGCCAACAACTTTTGGAGAATTATAAAAAAGGAAATAGTAAATAGGAAATAGTGAATAGAAATTAAAAATCCATTTACTATTTACTATTTACTAAAACAAAAAATTAAAAAAAGGAGATGTAATGTCCACAAGCATAGATTATTTTGATTATATACGAGTCAGTATAGCTTCACCCGACAGAATTATGAAATGGTCATTCGGTGAAGTAACAAAACCTGAAACAATTAATTACCGTACGCTTAAACCCGAAAGAGACGGACTTTTTTGCGAAAGAATTTTCGGACCTTCAAAAGACTGGGAATGCTATTGTGGTAAGTATAAAAGAGTAAGGCATAAAGGTATTATTTGCGAACGCTGCGGTGTTGAAGTTACCGATTCAAAAGTCCGTCGTCACAGAATGGGGCACATTAAACTTGCGGCACCTGTAAGCCATATTTGGTTTTTGAAAGGTATTCCGAGTTATTTGGGGCTTTTGCTTGATATGTCTTTAAAAGATTTGGAGCAGGTTATTTATTTTAATAATTATGTTGTAATCAATGCAGGTGAAAGTGAGTTCAAAAAATTCCAGCTTTTAGGCGAAGAAGAATATGAAGATTACTTAATGGAGCATGAAGAATCCGAACTTAAAATCGGAATAGGGGCGGAAGCAATTAAAGAACTGCTTGCCGAGCTTAACATAAAAGAAATGGCTGAAGAAATCAGAACAGAACTTGAAGGTCAAGTAACTTCAATCCAAAGAAAAAGCAAACTTATTAAAAAATTAAGATTATTAGATTCCTTGATTTCATCAGAAACGGAACCTACCTGGATGGTAATGGATGTTCTTCCTGTTACACCTCCTGACCTAAGACCTATGGTTCAGTTAGATGGCGGAAGGTTTGCAACATCTGATTTAAACGATTTATACAGACGTGTAATTAACAGGAATAATCGTTTGGCAAGACTGCTTGAAATGGGTGCACCTGAAATTATCGTCAGAAACGAAAAAAGAATGCTTCAAGAAGCCGTAGATGCACTTATTGATAATGGCAGAAGAGGCAGAACAGTTGTAGGACCTAATAACAGACCTTTAAAATCGCTTTCTAATATAATAGAAGGTAAACAGGGTCGTTTCAGACAAAACTTGTTAGGTAAACGTGTTGACTACTCAGGTCGTTCTGTTATCGTTGTAGGACCTCAATTGAGTTTAAATCAATGTGGTTTACCTAAGGAAATGGCTATTGAATTATTTAAACCGTTTGTCGTAAATAAATTAATTGAACGCGGATATGTCCAAAACATTAAATCCGCTAAAAAGAAAATAGAACGTTCCGAAGCAATTGTTTGGGACATTCTGGAAGAAGTAATTGACGGGCATCCGGTGTTATTAAATCGTGCTCCGACCCTTCACAGATTGGGTATTCAGGCGTTTGAACCGATTTTGGTCGAGGGTCGTGCGATACAGCTTCATCCGCTTGTTTGTACAGCATTTAATGCTGACTTTGACGGTGACCAAATGGCTGTTCACGTTCCGTTATCAATCGAAGCCCAGACAGAAGCAAGAATGCTTATGCTGGCAACCAACAACATTTTGGCTCCGGCGACCGGAAAACCTATAATCACACCTTCTCAGGATATGGTTTTGGGTATGTATTACCTTACCATATTGAAAGATGAGGAAGCTTCGATTAAAGGTTATTTCTATAACTTTAAAGATGCAATTTCTGCTTTGGAAGTCGGTATCATTAATCTTCACGATAAAATTATTGTAAGAGATGACAACGGCGAAAGAATAGAAACAACCGTCGGAAGAATTCTCTTTAATGAAACAGTTCGGGAAGCGGTATTAGGGTAAGGGAAAAGAGTCTTTCTCTTTTTCCTAAAACAAAAAGTACTCAAGCAAAAGAGTTGCGAGCGAGCAAGTCTCAATTAAAAAGGGAGACGGAGCACAAAGCAGCGAGTGCAATAAAACTGGTAAGCCGATAAAATAAAAAGGCTTGTAGTATATAGGTAGAATTAGTAAAGGCGGAATCTAAAGGGTTTCGTGAGAGGTTATAAAAAATGGAAACAAAATTGTATAACAGTTCAAAAAAATCATTGGGTTATATTAACAAAGTAATGGACAAAGGCTCTTTAAAAGATTTGTTGGCTCAAATTTATTTGGAATTTGGCGGAGCAAAAACGGCGACATTAGCCAACAGCCTTAAAGATTTGGGTTATAAATATGCAACAAAAGCAGGTACAACTATTTCCATTGCGGATTTGCAAGTTCCGCCCGAAAAGAAAGACTTATTAAACCAAGCTCAAACAGAAATAGAAAAATCAACCCACAGATATTTAAAAGGTGAAATAACCGAAGTAGAAAGATATACAAAAGTTATCGATACATGGTCGGAAACGACGGCGAAACTTACCGATTGTGTTGTTAAGAATTTTGACAAATTAAATCCTGTTTATATGATGGCGTTTTCAGGTGCGAGAGGTAATTTATCTCAGGTATCTCAGCTTGTCGGTATGCGTGGTTTGATGGCAGATGCACAAGGTCAAATCATTGACTTGCCGATTAAATCAAATTTTAAAGAAGGTTTGTCTGTTACAGAATATATTATTTCATCATACGGGGCAAGAAAAGGACTTGTAGACACAGCTTTAAAAACAGCTGACTCCGGTTATCTGACAAGACGTTTGGTTGATGTTGCACAAGATGTAATTATCAGAGATGTCGATTGTCATACAGATAAATGTATAAGAATGAAATCCATTTCAGATGGAGAAAAGAATATAGTTCCTCTTGCCGACAGACTTCTCGGCAGAACAATAGCAGAAGATGTTGTTGACGAAGGCGGAAAAGTTTTAATTACTTCAGGGACAACCCTTAACAGAGAAGATGTTAAAAAAGTTGCAAAATTAGGTATAAATGAACTTAACGTTCGCTCAGGTTTAACTTGTGCTTTAGAATACGGTGTTTGTCAAAAATGTTATGGTTGGGCACTTACAACCCAAAAAATGGTTGATGTCGGTGAAGCAATAGGAATTATTGCAGCTCAATCAATCGGAGAGCCCGGAACACAGCTTACAATGAGAACATTCCACACAGGCGGTGTATTTAAAGGTGCGGCGGCAACAAAAAGAATTGTTGCAAAAGAATCCGGTGAAATCATCTCCAAGATAAAATCTCGTGAATTAAGAACACGGCATGGAGATGTTGTTCAGGTTGCAACCTATGAGGCTGATATGGAAGTTAAAACCTCAAAAGGTTCCACAAAATACCATATCCCTGCAGGATCAAGGATTTTGGTAGTTAATGGAATGGAGGTTAAAAAAGGTGATGTTTTAGCTGATTTTGAGCCGGGAGCTCAAGGTGACGGAAGCCGTTTAACGGAAAAAGCTACAAAAGATATTACATCAGATTTATCAGGTGAAGTTCTTTTTGAAGATTTTCTTGCAGACGAAAGAAAAGACAGACAAGGCAATGTTTCAAGAACTGCTAATAAAAACGGTATTATTTGGGTTTTAGGCGGTGATGTTTATAATCTTCCGGGCGGTTCAAAAGTTCTTGTTAAAGATGAACAAAAACTTACAAAAGGTGATAAATTAGCCGAAATTTTAACTATATCAGAGCACGGCGGTGAAGTAAGGGTTAGTGAAGATTTAGTGATTGAAGAAATTGAATTTGAAGGTAAAAAAATCAAAAAAATAGTTAAAGGTAAAGAACTTACAATTGTAATTGCTTCTTTAATTCCTTCGAATGCTACTTTTGAACAAACCAAAAAAGAGCAAATTTGGACGGTTGATAAAACTGACGAAAAATATATTGTAAAAGCTCCTATTGATACAACAGTTGAAAACGGTATGATTATTGCAGAGTTGGTTGATGATGAATGTTCCGTAAAATCAAGCGGTGAAATCAGGTATGTCGATGTTGAAGTTGATGATAATCAAATTATTACAAAACAGGGTGATGTTGTATTTATTCCTGAAGAAATTCATCAGGTGAGCAAAGATTCAAGTTTAAAGATGGTTGAAACAGGGACATTTGTAACGGCAGGAACAGAGATTGTTAAAGATATTTACTGCCACATTGATGGTATTGTTGAATTCAAGGAATGCAACGATATTATTCATGAAATTACAATAAGACCCGGGGAAGTACATTCTTTATCAAGTGTCAGCGAATTGAAAGTTGAAGAAGGCGAAATCATTAAAAAAGGAACTTTAATTGCAGCAGGCATTAAAGCTAAAGAAACTTCAATCGTAACAATTATGGAATCAGGTTTAGACGATTTAGATATTGATGATTTGGATGAAGAGCTTGATGCAGGTTTACCTGTAGATGAGGAAAATATAGCAAATCAGCCAATACAAATTTTAATCAGACCGATACAGATTCTAAACGTGAAACAAAAAGATGTTTCTATTAAATTTAATACGACAGATGATTTAATTGACATTGTGCCTGTAACGCAACTTCAATACAAAGACGGTGCAAGAGTCAGAAACCTTGACGGTGCAACTTTGACAAGAACAAGCTTAGTTCTTCAAATGCAAGGTTATTTATCGCATTTAAAAGGTATGGTTGAGTTGGACAACAAAAATAATTTAAAAGTTGTTGTTCTTGAAACATTAATTGTACGTCGTGAGGCAGAAAGCAGTACTAAATTATCTTCGTCTTTACAAACAGAATTGCTGGTTAAGCATGGTCAGACAATTAAAGCTAAAACGCCGGTTGCAAAAACTCAGGTTCTTGCAATTAATGACGGTGTTGCTTCAATTAAAACAGGAAAAGAAGAAGCAAGAAGGTTATTGTTAATTTGTGATAATTATGAAATAAAATTGCCGATTAAAACAAAACCTTGTGTAAAAGAAGGTGATTTTATAAGATTGGATTCAATTATTTCTGAAAGCGGAGAGAAATCGACTGTTTCAGGTAAAATTACAAAGATTGCCAAAAATGAAATAACGGTAAGAACAGGTCGTCCTTACTTGATATCTCCGGGAACAATGTTGCAGGTAGATGCAGGTTCTCTCGTATTAAGAGGTGATATGCTTGCTACATTGGTATTTGAAAGACAAAAAACCGGTGATATTGTTCAAGGTTTACCGAGAGTTGAAGAACTTTTGGAAGGAAGAAAACCTAAAGAATGTTCTATTTTAGCAGAAGAAGACGGTGTTGCCCAAATCGAAATTGAAGAAGATATTCCGAGATTATATTTAGTTAACGATAACGGCAGAACAGAAATCAAGTATACAATTGATTCAAATATTATTGTTGCGGATAAACAAAAAATAACTAAAGGTCAGCCTTTAACAAGCGGTCCTTTAAATCCTCATGACGTAATCAGATTAAACGGTCCGGAGGCTGCTCAGCAATATCTTGTTGACGAAGTTCAAAGAGTATATCGTTCTCAAGGTGTTGAAATTGCAGATAAACACGTTGAAATTATCGTCAGACAGATGACTAAGAAAGTAAAAGTTCTTGAACCGGGTGATACAAAGTTGCTTCAAGGCGAATTGGTTGAAGTTCAGCAATTTGAACATGAAAATAAATTGGCAAAAGAAGCAGGACTTACGGAAGCTGTTTGTGAACACTTGTTATTGGGTATTACAAAAGCAAGTTTGAACACAGAAAGCTTTATTTCTGCCGCATCATTCCAGGAAACAACAAGGATTCTTACAGAAGCTGCGGTTGAGGGTAAGAAAGACTTGTTAAGAGGATTGAAAGAAAACGTAATTATCGGCCGTGTAATCCCTGCAGGTACCGGTTACCATCACTTAACAAATGCCAGCGAAGAAAAAGACAGAGAAGCACAAAGACGTGCTGCAGCAAGAAATCAGGCAAGAAAACCGGCTGCTATTTTGGAAGAAATTGAAGGTATGTTCGGAGCACCTGAATTTGTATTTGATGATGAAACAGAATAAAGTTTAACGGGTGAACAGGTGAAAAGTTAAACAGTTTAATTTAACTTATCAACTTATAAACTTATAAACTAAAACCTTTTAGGTTGGGCTTTCTAGCCCAACAACAAAAGGCGAAAAATCGGATAAAATTAAAGATTTAGCAAGCCAATAAATGCACTAAGCGATAAAATTAAGAACAAAACTTTTCACACTTCAATTTCTTAATCACTTAATAACATAATTATTTGTTTACTTTAAAAAAGGATTAAAAAATGAGCGAAAAAAAAATTAAAGACTGCCCTTTTAATCATGGTGAATGCACAAATGATTGTGCACTTTTTGTAAACATTGGAGATTTAAATGAGCTTTTAGCAGCACGCTTAGCAAGCCTTGGTGTGTTGGATAAAAACGGCATGTGTTCGTTAAAAGTTATTGCCATGAGTGCAGGGCGATACATTTTTGAAAACACTTCTACTAAAAGGTTTTAATTTAGTCATTTGTTGTTGGGCTAGAAAGCCCAACCTACTAAAACCTTTCAGCTTTTCGCTTTTTGCTTAATTATCTAGAGCATCAACGCCGGGAAGTACTTTGCCTTCAATAAATTCTAAACTTGCTCCGCCGCCTGTTGAAACATGCGTGAAATCATCAGCATTGCAGAATTTCTTTGCTGCTGAAACAGAATCACCGCCGCCAATAACTGAAATTGCACCGTTTTTTGTTGCCTCAACAATAGCTCTTAAAATATCTTTTGTTCCTTCGGCAAATGCAGGATTTTCAAAAGCACCGACCGGCCCATTCATTAAAATGGTTTTTGAAGATTTAATCACCGCATCAAATGCCCTTTGAGTTTCGGGACCCGCATCAACTCCTTCAAAACCGTCAGGAATAGCGTTAACAGGAACAACTTTGTTGGTGCCGTTACCTGAAAAATCATCTGTTACAAGAACATCGGTTGCCATAACCAGATTAACGCCTTTATCTTTGGCTTTTTTCTCAATAGCTTTTGCGACATCAAGCTGGTCGTTTTCACAGATGGAATTACCTATTTTGCCGCCGTTAGCCTTAACAAAAGTATAAGCCATGCCGCCGCCGATAATCATATTATCGACTTTGTCCAATAAATTTTTTAAAACACCGATTTTACTTGAAACTTTTGCACCGCCGACAACAGCGGTAAACGGTCTTTGCGGATTATTTAGAGCTTGCGATAAACATCTGATTTCTTTTTCCATTAAAAGCCCTGATACAGCAGGTTTTAGAACCCTTGCCAATTTAGCGGTTGAAGTATGGTTTCTGTGTGCTGCACCGAAAGCGTCATTTACGTAAAAATCACCGAGTTTTGCAAGTTCGTTTGCAAAAGTCATATCATCATCTTTAGCTTCTTCGGCTTTGTAATATCTTATATTTTCAAGAAGTGCCACTTGTCCGTCTTTCAGTTGTTCAAGTTCATCTGCAACACATTTACCTCCACCTTGTCCTATCGGAGTTGAAACAAACAAAACATTTTCGCCCAAAACTTCTGAAAGTTTTTTTGCAACAGGAGCTAGTGTAAATTCAGGGTTAGTTTCGCCTTTTGGTCTTCCCAGGTGAGCCATAAGAATAATTTTTGCACCTTTTTCCTGCAAAAATCTGACTGTCGGAAGAATTGCCTGAATTCTTGTGTCGTCTGTTACATTTTTATTTTCATCCAAAGGCACGTTAATATCGACTCTGACAAGAGCTCTTTTGCCTCTGATATCGCCCAAATCTTTAATACTTTTTTTCATTTTTCTCTCTCCTTATTTAATGTATAGCGGATAATGAATGAAGTTTTCTATTCACCATTCACTATTCACTATTCACCTTTTAATTTTACCGCATAAATATTTTAAGTAAATATTAAAATATTTTCACAATCTAAGAAATTTATCAAATTTTGGGTTAACATGATAATAGTTACTAACGTTGGGAAGAGGATGACAAAAGGCTTTCATTTAACGGATTATAATTTTTATTCAAAACGGCATGAGATGGAGTTAATAACTACTATTGTCGAGGCTTTGAAACAAATTGTCGAAGAGGATAAAAAAGAAAAACAACCGCTTTTTATTAAAATAAATGACGGATTTATTATGAATCTTGCAAGAAAAGTCGTTCAGGAAAAGAAAAGGACTTTTCTTGTAGGGATTGCGGGGGAATCTGCCTCGGGCAAAACAACTTTTGTTGATAATACGGTTAAAGCCTGTGTTAAGGATGAAATTGAAGGTGTTTATACCGTAATCCGCTGTGATGACTATTTTAAGGACACTTCAAAAGAATTGATAGAAGCCGGAAACTATGAAAATCTGTTTAAAACAGGCTTTAGTTTTGATACACCGGATGTTGTTAATCTGGACTTAATGAGAGAACATTTAACTGATTTAAAAAGGGGCAAAGTTGTGATTTCGCCTAATTATGATTTTGTAACCTGTGTTTCCAAGCCTGATGGAGAAATTAAAAAGCCTGCAAGTGTTATTCTAAATGAAGGATTGTATGTTTTAAACGATGGTCTTCATGAGATTATGGACATAAAAGTTTATGTCTTTACGCCTTTAGATGTTTTAAAAGACAGATGGTACAGAAGGGCGGCTTCCAGAGGCAAAACAGGAACTGCAGCGGATATGCAGTTTAGGGATGTAAACCAAACAGCTCAAGAGTATATTCGCCCTGCCATGAAAATTTCCGATGTAATAATTAACGGTATGGTTGAAGTTGATTATATAGAGATTATAACCGACAGGATTTTCAGCACAATCGAAGCTTTGAGTCAACCTCAATAAAACTTAAAATATAATCTGCAATTCTTTTTTCCAAATTTGTTGAAAAATAATTATTTATCTCTTTTATAAAATAACAAGGACTGGTGACATTAATTTCAATTATTTGTTCGTCAATTACATCTAAGCCGGCCATATAAATTCCCATAGAATTAAGTTTTTGGGCAACTTGTTTGAATTTAATCTTTTCACTTGCGGTTAGGGCGGATTTTTTAATGAAGTCATCGCTGTGCGTATTAAATTTAAAATCGTCTCTGCTCGGGAGTTTTACAACACACTCTTCAAGAACATCTTCACCTAAAATTAAAACTCTTTTGTCACTAAATTGTGCGTTTGAAATGTATTTTTGAACCATAATCAGTGTTGATTGATTGTTGGTTAAGGAATTTATTATACTGCGGGTGTTTTTATCGTTATTTTTCAGATACATAACACCGGAGCTGAAACATCTGTTAAGCGGTTTTAGAACTATTTCTTCGTTTTTTTCCAAAAACAATTCTATTTCTTCCATGCTTGAAGTTACTATATTTTCAGGCATAAATTCGTTGAATAAATTTGCATGGAGTTTTTCGTTAAAATCCCTTATAGCTTTCGGATTATTTATAACAATGGTTTTTTCCTTATCTACAAAATCAAAAATATAAGTAGCATTTATATAATCTAAATCCACAGGCGGGTCGGGCCTGAACATAACAATAGAAAAATCTTCAATTTGTTTATGTTCAAGGTTTTTTTCAAGATAAATGTCATCCGCTTTAGCACAAGCTTTTTGACATTTACAATACGCTTTTTTATTGTGCAAACTCAATTTGTCGATTGTTGTAATAAAAACTTCTGCTTTACGTTCCAACAACTCTTTAATTAACCAAAAATCTGTTACCAGCTTGTTAAATTCAAAGTGTTTGATTTCAAGTTTGTCTATAACAAAAAAAATTCTATTGTCCATAATGCCTCTTTTACTAAATCATATTCTACCACCAACGTATTTAATGAACAATGTACTTTTGGATTATTTTTTCTGATATAATTATGAAGGTAACAATGGTAGGGTGCATTTATGCACCAATATAAATTAAGGTGAAGTATGTCTAATTACAGAAGATTATTTCTTGATGGCTATTATGTTTTTATTACTTGTGTTACTTTTAAGCGTAATCCTATTTTAATTGATAATGTTGAACATCTGAGAAACGGATTTAAACTGGCAAAAGATAAATATAACTTTGAAATTACAGCTATTGTGATACTGAAAGACCATTTTCATTTAATCCTTCGTCCTGAAAATATAAATGATTATCCTAAAATTATTATTGAAATAAAACAATATTTTTCTCATAATATTATTAATGAAAAATATTTAAGCAGAATTAAAAAATATATTACTCCCAGTATGCTCAAGCGTAATGAATCAGGAGTATGGCAACGCAGATATTATGAACATACAATAAAAAATGATGATAGTTTAAACATTCATTTGGATTATATTCATTATAATCCGGTTAAACATGGACTTGTTAAAAATGTTAAAGATTGGGAATTTTCTTCTTTTAATAAATATGTAAAGCGAGGGAATTATGATATTAATTGGGGAAGTCAAGAGAAAGATATAAGGGAAATTGTGCAATATGACTTAGAATGATAATGATTTATAATGTGGTGCATAAATGCACCCTACCATTAAACTAATGTTATATAATAAAAAATAAGGAACTAAATATGAAAAAAAACATAAACGCAATAATTCTGGCAGCCGGCAAAGGTACAAGGATGAAATCCGAACAACCTAAAGTTTTACACGAGATTTTAGGCAAAACCCTCTTGGGGTATGTCTTAGATGCGGTTAATAAAACAGATTTAATCGAAAAATCTTTTGTCATTGTTGGGCATCAGGCTGAAGATGTAAGCAAATTCGTGACGGAAAATTATAAAACCGCATCAACTGTTTTACAATCACCGCAGCTTGGAACAGGTCATGCGGTTAGTATGGTTTGTCCTGAGCTCGAAAATTTTGAAGGTGAAATTCTTATTTTATGCGGAGATGCTCCTTTAATTACCGAAGAAACTTTGAAAAAGTTTATTGAATTTCATAAAAATAAAAAATCCGATTTAACAGTTATGAGTACAGTTTATGAAAATCCGACAAATTACGGGAGAATAATCAGAGATGGTGATAATTTGACCGCAATTGTCGAAGAGAAAGATGCAAGTCCTGCTCAAAAAAAGATTAAGGAAGTTAATGCGGGTATTTATTGTTTAAATTGGCAAAAAATTAAACCGGTTTTTTCTAAACTTACAAACAATAATTCTCAAGGTGAATATTATTTAACCGATATTATTTCTTGGGGAGTTAAGTGTGATTTTAATATCAATGTATATCTTTTGGAGGATAATGAGGAGGTTCTCGGAATAAATTCCAAAGCAGATCTTGCTGAAGCAACAAAATTGCTAAACCAAAAAACAATTAATAAACACCTTGAAAACGGAGTTATGATTGTTGACCCTGTAACAACATGGATTAGTGCTGATACACAAATCGGCTCTGATACAGTGATTTATCCCAGCGTTTATGTAACAGGCAAAAACAAAATCGGAAAAAATTGTCATATAGGACCTTTTGCCCATATCAGAGGCGGGGTTGAGCTTGGCGATAATGTTAAAATAGGTAATTTTGTTGAAGTAAAAAAATCAAAAATTGCATCTAATACCAATGCATGTCACTTGACATACATTGGTGATAGCGAAATAGGCAGTGATGTTAACGTCGGTGCAGGAACAATCACGGCAAATTACAACCATTTTACCAAAGCAAAAAGCAAAACCGTAATCAAAAACGGAGCAAGCATCGGGTCAAATTCCGTGCTTGTAGCACCTGTTGAAATCGGAGAACAAGCTGTAATAGGTGCAGGAACTGTTGTTACAAAAAACGTAGAAAACAAGGCACTCGCTGTCGCTCGTGTTCCGATGAAAATTATTGAGAATTATGTAAAAAGTTAAGCTTGTTAAAGTTTATTTAATAGTTATATTCTATAATGCATCAATTCCTTTACTTGCGGCTTCGTCTAATAATTTTTTAATAGGCTCCAAATGTTCAAAATAACTAATCGCGTTTCTAATTATACCTAATGGGGTTTCGCCGGAAATTTTAACATTTTCACCACCAACATTTATAAACAAGCAAGAATCACTATCTTTAGGGTTATAACCAGACTCAATATGACGAGGTCTGGGATTTATGTTATTTGCGTTATACCTTTTTAATTCGGAGAAAAGTCCTTTAACTTCAATACGATCATCTAAATCCCTAAGTCTTGGCAGTCTCTTTTCTACAATTTCAAACCATGCTGTTGCATCTTCTTTTATTGCAGAAGCAGATACACTTTTTAATGCAGCTTTAAATTTATCATCAAATCTCATCTTAAAACTCACATCGGAACGTTTTTTAGGACTAAAATAATTAACACCTGATACAATCATAAATTTAACTCCTTTATACCAATAAACAATTAGTTATAAACTTCAAAATAAATTTTTTTGCTACTTTTTGACAAAAGATTTACATTATGTAATGTTTTTAACTTCCTTTGTAATCTATTTTCCCTGATGTTATCGGTTGGCGGTAGTCGTTTTTGTTGATTGAACGCCCCTCTACAATCACGGAAGGCGGAAGAATTGACCATTTATAAAGGGCTCCCGACATACGTTTGTAAAATTTATCAAGCCAGGCACGTTTTTCATCAGACGTAACGTTGTTTTTTGTCTCATATAAAAAAGTGGAATTTATCATATCTTGATAGCTTTCGTGTTTATTTTCTATCCGCCAAATAACTTCATCCATAAATTCATAAGGCATTAGAGCTTCTTCTGCCTTAAGCGGTTTGCCTGTTTTGGGGTTAATTGCAAGTTCTGCACCGGGCGGTTTTAAGATTATGGCTTCAGGAATAGCGTTTTTAACCTCTCTGTTTTTATTTAACCATCTTGCAAGAGCAAAGAGTTTTGTTTTGGGCACATCCGCAATCGGTGCAAAACCGCCTGACATATCACCGTTTATGGTGGCATAACCCATATAAAGCTCTGATTTATCGGACGTTGCAATCGGAATCGTTGCCTCAAACTCGTTTGCTATACCCCATAGCAAATTCGCACGAGAACGTGCCTGAACATTATCCTGCACATAAGAATTTTTGTGTCTGTTACCGTTCCAATCCTTTTCAACCTTTTCAAATAAAGGCTTTAACTGTTCGTTTATTGTATTGACCATTTCTTTAATCGGTGCTGTGGCAAAGTTTATTCTGAGATTTTTTGCTAACTGTGCCGCATCGTCTTTGCTTTCTTGGCTTGTAATAACAGAAGGCATGCTCACACCGAAAACATTTTCTGCTCCCAGTGCATCTGTCAATAAAGTTGCACAAACGGAAGAATCAAGTCCGCCTGAAAGTCCTAAAACAGCACGTTTTAAGCTGTTTTTACCGAAATAGTCCCTTATTCCCTGAATAATTGTTTTATAAGTTCTCTCTAAGTCAGGTTCATAGTCAAGCGAAAAAACTTTTTGCTCTGTCAATGTTTTTTCCAGTCCTCTTGTTAACGGTTCAATTTTACCGCCTGTTTCAAGATTTATCGGAATAAAATCTTCTTCAAAAGACTTTCCGCGGGCGATTAACTCACCATTTGAATTGTAAACTCTGCTTGAACCGTCAAAAGAAATATCATCGATTGCTCCGACCTGATTTACATAAATAATCGGGATTTGATACTTTTTTGATGTGAAAGAAAACAAATTATGCTTTAACTGCTCTTTTTTACTTCTGGTAGGGGAGGCCGAGCAGTTGATAATTACATCAGGCTTTGCTTTTGCTAAAATTTCTACAGGGTCAAAATTATACAAAGGATTTGAGAAAAAATCTTTATCATTCCAGCCGTCTTCACAGATTACAACGGCACATTTTAAGCCGTTAATATCAATTAAACCTTCTCCTTGGGCGATTTTGGCGAAGCCAAAATCGCCCAAGGTTTCACCGCTTTGAACTCCTACAACCGGTGATGGTTCGAAGTATCTGTAATCATTGAATTCTGAATAAGTCGGAAGCAAACTTTTTCTGACTATTCCTTTGATTTTTCCATCTCCGAGAATTGCAACAGCGTTGTAATAGCGTTTTCCGACGATTTGTCCGTTTCTTGGTTCAACAAAACCCACTATGGCATGGGTTTTATCAGTAATTTCAGCAATTTTTTTAAGCCAATTAACGTTTTCTTCTACAATTACAGGATGCCTGTCAATAGTATCCATTATCGGATAACCCATTAAGGTTAATTCAGGAAAAATAATCAGGTCAGAGTTTATTTTTTGGGCATTTTTAATTGATTGCATGACTTTTTGGGCATTCTTTTCAACACACCCTGGCAGCGGATTAAGCTGTGCCATAACAATATTATTGTAATTTAAATCCATAAAAATCCCGAATTAAACTTTAACAATATAATTATAGCAATAAATTATTTTTTTCGTGCAAATTTATCTAAGTCATCAAAAATTAAAAGTTCATGGATTTTAAAATCCAAAGCTTTGGCAAGTTTTTCTATTGTATCCAATGTCGGAGAACTGGAGCCATTTTCAACCTGCCCGATAGTAGATGTTCCCAATCCTGCTTCTTCAGCCAGTTTTTCAATAGTCCAATCCCTCATTATTCTTTCAATTTTAATTCTTTTACCAAATTTTTGTTGTGTATTCATAATAGTGCTCCTCTTTCATTATTATGGATACTTGACTTTAAAATGTCTATATGATATTTTGGAATAAACACATTTAAATGGAAAATGTCCAGAATAATGCAGAAAAGAGGTATTATGAGCAAACTAAAAAAAGTACGTTATTTCCGCAGTAAAATAATGGTATTGTCAAGTCGAGCTCGCTGCACAAGTCCAAAATTTATAATTTTGAGACTTGTGTAGCGATCGACCTTACAAAAGTGAGAAACGGCGGAAAGTCACACTTTTCCGCCGTTTTGACACTAGACGTCATGAGACTTTGCTCAAGGACATTTTTGCAAAAAAATGGACTTGTGCATTAGTCTCAAGTCAATTGGAAGTTTTAACCGAAAAAATTTATGAGTCTGATAATCTTCTTGAAACCTCCATTTTGGCAGGATTATCAAACACTTTGGTAAAAAGAATATCCCGATTTAATGAAAAAATAGGAATATTGCTTAAGTTATAAAATTAGCCATACTGCTTTATTATAGCATCATTAACCAGATGCGAAACAGAAACATGCTCTTTTTCTGCCAGTTTAATCAGTTTTAAATGTGTAGTTTTTTTTGTTCTGACATTCAGTACTCCGGAACATTCTTCACTTGTGAAGCTAAAATCGCTTTTAGGGTTGGGGATTTCAATACCATCTTCCCGTAGTCCTTCAAGATGAAATTCTAATGCTTCCAAGAAATTTCTTCTTACTTCTTCAACAGTTTTTCCGGTTGCAACACAACCATCAACATCAGGAGAATATGCAGAATAATTATTTTCTGCTTTTTCAATTATTATTAAATAATTTTGCATTATTGTTCACCTTTCATTTGTGCTTGTCTAAAAATACTGGCTAATGTTCCTTTTGCTAAATCATCACTTAATTTGCCGGGGATTGTAACTCGACCTTTTTTATTATTATGTTTATACTGCCGATGGCTTCCACGTTGTGCAACCATAAACCAGCCATCTTTTTCAAGTAATTTGATGATTTCTTTAACTTTCATATTGTAATTATATACCATTACAATAGATTTGTCAAGAGTATGAAAATAAGTGGTTAAGTGAGAAAATTTTTAAAGGTGAATAAGTATAATTTTAATAATTTTGCTTGCTTTATTATAAATCAAACGTTTGATTTATAATAAAAGAAAAAATTAAACTATTAAACTGTTCGACTATTCGACTTTTCAACTATTTAACTTTCACTCTTTACAAGCTTTCTATAACCTTATCGACATGACCTTCAATATTAACATTTTTCCAGGCGTTGGTAATCAAACCGTCTTTGATTATAAAAGTTGAACGTTCTATTTCTTTGGTGCCTTTAACCGGGTTTTCTTTATATACACCAAGCATTTTAGAAAGTTTGTTATCGGAATCAGAAAGCAGTGGAAAGTTTATAAAATTGCTTTGCCTGAAATTTTTGTGACTGTCAACATTATCCGGACTGACCCCGACAATGGTTGCTTTACCGGCAAGTTTTGTTATTTTATCTCTGAAATCCATTGCTTCTTGAGTACAAAAAGGTGTATTATCTTTCGGGTAAAAATAAAGAACTATTTTCTCACCCAATTCTGCAAGTGAAAATTCTTTTTCTTCACCGTTTTCGTCAATTCCTTTAAGTTTTATTCCTTCAAAAATATGCATTTTTCCTCCTTGGTTGAATAGGTGAATAGGTGAACGGGTGAATAGTTTCGTTTAAAAACTACGCATCCACGCCTCTTGTCTTCTTCTTTTCACATTTCACGTTTCACATTTTGCCTTCTCCTTACTACATTATACTTTAAAACATTGTATTCATAAAGAAAATAATTTCTCAATTGTAAACATTTCTTATTTATTTTGAAAATTTCGGATGATTTTAGTAGCTTTTTATTTTTTTTGTATCATAATAGTGTAGTTACACAAAATATGGAAAGAAAAACATGTACGAACAAAACTATGAAAATCAACAATTACAATGTGTTGAATGCGGAAAAATCTTTGAATTCTTAGCGGAAGATCAAGAATTTTATGCAAAAAAAGGTTACTCAGCTCCTAAAAGATGTCCTGAGTGCCGTGAAAACAGAAAAGCAAGAAGTCATGGCGGCGGATCAAGAGGCGGCGGCGGATACAGAGAAAAAAGAGAATTCCCTGTAATTTGTGCTGCTTGCGGTTGCGAAACAACTGTTCCTTTTAAGCCAAGTAATGACAGGCCTGTTTTCTGTTCAGATTGCTATAAAAAGCAACAACAATAACTGGGTTTAGGAAAATCTAAAATATTACAAATACAGGATAATCAATTAAATTTTAGCCGTAAAACGGGCAATTAATTAAGTAATTAGTAATAAGATATCTGTTAACATAATTTAGAAAAAACCGGTTTATATTTGAATTTTCAAAGAGCTTTACTTATGTAAGGCTCTTTATGGTTATAAGAGCCTTATAATCTAATCTAGAAGCCCACTGCACAAGTCCAAAATTTCTAATTTTGGACTTGTGCAGTGGGCTTCTGATGTGTTTTCCCGTTTCGATAGCCGATTCCTGCTCTATAGCCGGAAATTGAATATAAAACAGGCAGAGCAGGCTCAATCCATTTTAAGCCCGACATAACGGCAACGGTTGCAACATCGTCAATGTGAAGTCCTGCATCCAAAGCTTCGGGTTTTCTTTCGGCGTACAAACCTTTATTCTTAGCTTGTTTATGGCTTAATAACGGGTCAATAAAAGTTTTGCCTATTAAATTCGCAACAGCACTGCCAAAAACAAGTCCAGAAAGGAGTATCCCGCTAATCATGCCTATTGCTCTGATGGGTTTTGACTGCACATTAACTTTTTCCATCATTGCCAAAGCAGTGCCTGCTCCGACATTGCACAAGAATATATTTGCTATGTATTGATAAGACCCCTCTTTAATTTTATCAGGAATTCTTTCCTTCCAGTCTTTTTCTGTTGCTTTATCTGCCGAAATTCCTCCTAAAATACCTCCTAATACAGGAAATAACCCTAAAATAGAAATTCTTCCTATTTCGCCAAAAATATGTTTTGAATCAATATTTTCAGGGTCCGGAATAAGCCCATCCTCTCCAGATAAAAACTCTTTTGCACCGGGCTTGCCTTCAAGCTCTTCAAAAACCGTTTTAATTTCAAAAGGTTTTAAAATTCTTTCTTTTGCTTTATTTAAAATTTCGGCAGATTTTTCAGATACGATATTTTCAGCCAAAAACTCATCAACTTTATGTGTAATCTCTTCCGTTATTTCTCTTAAGCTTGCTTGTATTGCACTATGGTGCTCATGATGACAGCAGCATTCGTGCGGATGTTGTTTGCTAAATAATTTTGCTATTTTTGCAGAAGCTTTTGGTGCAATAAGTGCAGAAAGAATCGTCGCAGACATAACAATAATGCTTTTTTTTAATTCTTTAGGTTTTTCTTTTTGTGGTGTATTTTTAACATGATTATATGTATATCCTGCCCCTCCGGCAATTAAAATTGCAGGTACGGCTTGAGAAAACCTTTTTACAAGCCGTGGTTGGTCTAAATATTTTCCTAGTACCGATAACGAGTTCATTATTTTTATTCTCTTACATAAGTTAGATTTAAAAAACTGCTTAGTCGGATAATATTTTCTTGTAGAATTATTTTAACTTATAATAATTTACATGCAAATATTCGCTGATAAACTTTTTGAAAATCCGATTAAAATAATTGAAGCCTTTGACAATGAAGGCTTTATTGAAGCGTTTTCGCAAATAGAAATTTTGCGAAAACGCTATTATCTGCTTGGCTACATACGTTACGAATCAAGAGATATTTTTTTTGGGAAAGAAATTTGCTCTGAATACCCTTTGTTATATTTTGAAGTGTTTGAAGAGGAAACAGAAAATAAGAAACAGGAAACAGAAAAAATTTTACAAAGCAAAATTGTAAACTATTCAACCCTCGCCTACGATATTTACTCAAAAGCTATTGAGCAAATAAAAGAAGAAATTGCCTGCGGAAATACTTACGAAGTCAATTACACCTACGATTGGAAAATTGAAACCGATATAGACGGATTTGAACTCTATAAAAGTATTTTACCGCAACAGACAACACCTTATAACGCCTATATAAAAAACAATTATGAAGAAATTCTTTCATTTTCTCCTGAATTGTTTTTTGAGTTAGAAAGTAACAAGATTAGAACTAAGCCGATGAAAGGAACGGTAAAAAGAGGAAAAACAAAAGAAGAAGATGAAAAAAACATTAAATTTTTAAAAAATGACGTTAAAAACCGTGCAGAAAATGTTATGATTGTTGATTTATTGAGAAATGATCTGGGGAAAATTGCAAAAACCGGCACGGTTAAAGTCGATAAGCTTTTTGAAATTGAAACACATAAAACCCTTCATCAAATGACATCAGAAATCAGTGCTGAGCTTGAAAAAAACACAACTCTCTTTGATATTTTTGAAGCAATTTTCCCCTGCGGTTCAATCACCGGTGCCCCAAAAATCAGCACAATGGAGATTATTGACAAGCTTGAAAAAGGTAAAAGGGAGGTTTATTGCGGAGCAATCGGATTAATTACTCCTGAAAAAACCATTTTTTCCGTGCCTATACGAATTTTACAAAAAAAGAATAACGAACAAGGTTTTTTATGTCGTATCGGCGGAGCAATAGTCTGGGATTCAACAGCAGAAGAAGAGTGGGAAGAAACTTTGACGAAAATAAAGTTTCTGGGTGCAAATGATTTAAACACTGTAGGTCGGGCTTTCCAGCCCGACAACATAAGGCTTGTCGAAACAATGCTTGTAGAAAACGGTGTAATCAAATATGAAAAAGAACATTTTAGCCGTATGGAAAAATCGGCAAAAATATTGGGGTTTAGTTTTAATAAGCAAAATGCAAAATATAAAATGCAAAATGTAGGGTGGGATCACCATCCCACCAAAATATTGCGAATTTTATTAAACAAAGAAGGCGTTTTTGAAACAGAAGAATTATCTTTAGATGACATAAAAACAAATATTGTAACTGTTTCAAAAACGCCGATCAATTCAAAAGAGATTTTGCTTTATCATAAAACTACCTACCGTCCGTGGTATGAAGAAGCAATGCAAAAGATTAAAAACGGTGAAATTTTTGATGAAATTTTCTTCAATGAAAAAGGAGAGCTTACAGAAGGTGCCAGAAGCAACATAATTTTACAAATTAACGGCGAATGGTTTACTCCGCCTATTGAGTGCGGGCTTTTGGACGGAATTTTAAGGGTAAAAATATTACAAAAGGGAATGGCGTCATCCCGAACTCGTTTCGGGATCTATCCCACTAGCTACATTGGTAAGATGCTGAGCTACGCAGACAGGGTCACAAGGCTCGTACCTCGCCTGTTTCCTTTGTCAACAGTTCAGCATGACGTTGAGAATAAAGTAATAGAAAAAGTATTGTATTTAGCTGATTTACAAAAAGCCGAAAAAGTTTTCTGTATTAATTCCGTCCGAGGAATTGTGGAGGTAAAAGTTGATTTTAATTGATAATTATGATTCTTTCACATATAACATTGTTCAATATTTACGAGAACTCGGTGTAAATCCGATAATTTTCAAAAATGATGAAATAACAATTCCCGAACTTAAAAAACTGAATTTTTCGTCAATTATAATTTCACCGGGTCCGGGGAATCCGGATGATGCAGGGATTTCAGTAGATATTATAGGTGAATTTTATAAAACAAAAAAAATTCTGGGAGTTTGCTTGGGGCACCAATGCATTGCCCAATATTTCGGATGTAAAATCATAAAAGCAAAAGAACCTGTACATGGCAAGGTTTCGGAGATTTATTTTAGTTGTAAATGTAATATTTTTGACGGATTGAAACAAGGTTTTAAAGCAACACGCTATCATTCGCTTGTTGTGGATAATAACAGTTTACCGGAATGTTTAGAGCCGTTAGCTTATACAGAAGTAAAAAGCAAAAAGCAAAGAAAGAGAAGACAAGGGGACAAGAAGACAAGATGCGTAGAAGAGCAAAGTGAAAACTACGCCTTTACGCTTCTACGCATCTACGCCTCTGATAACCTTTCACCTTCTTCTCACCTCTCACCTCTCACTTCTCACTCCTCACTATTAATGGCATTAAAACACAAAGATTATCCGGTTTACGGCGTACAATTCCATCCGGAAGCAATTTTGACACAAGGCGGCAAACAATTAATCAAAAATTTTATTAGCTTAAATTAAAGAACCCGACAAAACTTTTAAAGTTTCTTTCAGAATTTCTTCAGGATTATTCTGATTTGTCACAAATTTAACAGCTTGGGAAACGGCTTTTTTAATTTCTTCCCTTTCATAACCTAATGCAATCAATACGGTTTGAGCATCCTGAAGAGCTTGTTCATCTTTAATTTGCACATCTTCAGCAAAAGTTATCGGTAAAGTATTTTGCAGGTTAATCAATTTATCTTTAAGTTCAAGAATGATTTTTTGTGCAAGTTTTGCCCCGACGCCTTTTGCTCTTGTAATTTCCTTAAAATCCCCCTTTATCACAAGCGAGATTAATTCGCAGGAATCAAATTCATCCAACAGTGTTAACGCCATCTTGGGACCGACACCTGAAACAGAGGTTAAAATCCTGAAAATATCCCTGTCTTCCCGCTGTAAAAATCCACATAAAGACATGTTATCTTCTCTGTGAAGCAAAACAACATAAATTTTTATCTCGGAGGCAATTAAGCCGAGTTTTGTAAAATCTCTTGCCGTAATTCCGACTAAATATCCTATCCCGTTAGCTTCCACAGTTAAAGATGTATTATTTAAATTATTTTTATGAGTTAAAATCCCTTTTATATAATCAAACATTTATGTTTTTCCTTTTATTAGTCTATTCCTTTATCTATTTTCTTATATTACAATAAAGTCATGGAAAATTTCAAAAAAGTTAAGGAATATATCGAAGAAAAAATTCAATTTCCGGAAAAAAGTTTTGAAAAACTTTATAATGCGGGAATTGATGCGTATAAAAAACAGGATTACGAAAAAGCTCTCGAATATTTTAAGCTTGCAGTTGAGCATGAAGATGTAAAATCACAAGTTTTTTATAATATTGCCCTGACTTATCAATGTATAAAAGATTATGATCGTGCAATTGCGATTTACAATAAATTCTTAGAACTTAATCCTAATGATTATGATGGTTTGTATAATCTTGGACTGGCTTATTATCTTAAGGAAAATTATCAAAAAGCAATTGAAATTTTTGAACGCTGTGTCAAAATCAGAAAAGATGAAGATGGTCTAAAAGCCCTTATCTTGTCTTATTTAAGTATAGAAGAAATTCAAAAAGCACTCAATTTTGCACAGACAATTCTTGAAACAGAACTAAACGGTTGCGATTTATATTTTATGATGGCAAAGATTTTTGAAAACAAAAATTCTTTTAATAAAGATTTTACCTATGTTGATATTGCAATAAAAATGTATTCAAAGATAATTGAGAAAACCCCAAACTATTATCAGGCATATTTAGCAATATCAATTTGTTATGCTAAAAAAGGGGAATATACAAAATCTGTTGAATTCTGCAAAAAAGCTGTTGAGAAAAACCCTGATTCTTATGAAGCAAATAATCAAATGGGTTTGGTATATTATTGTAACGAGGAAATAGAACAGGCAGTTAATTACTATGAAAAAGCTTTAAAATTAAAGCCTAACGGGGATTATAAAGTATATTCAAATCTTGCTTATGCCTATGAAAAGAACGGGCAAAATGGGGATGCTATAAGAATTTTTTCTCAGCTTTTAGACAAATTTCCTGATTTCCCCGCAAAAGACGAAATTAAAAATCATTTGAGAATTTTAAAAAATTAACAGAATTATTTTTCCTCTCTATTGCTTAAAATCTTTATTTTTGCTAACATTAGTTTGAAATTACAAAGAGTGAGGATTTTTTATGAATTTAATGAAAGGTAAAAAAGGAGTTATTTTTGGTGTTTCTAATAAACACGGAATAGCTTACGGAATAGCAAATGAACTTTATAACGCAGGGGCTGAAATTGCTTTTACATACGCAAGCGAGGTGATGGAAAAAAGGGTTACACCTATTGCCCAAGAAATGAACGCTAAAATAATCATGGAATGTGATGTTACGAACGAGGAAGCGGTTAAGAAAGTCTTTTCAGAGTGTGAAAGAGTTTACGGAAAAATTGATTTTGTTGTGCATTCAGTTGCATTTGCCAACAAAGAAGATTTGGAAGGTGAATTTATTAACACCACAAAAGAAGGTTGGGATTTGGCACTTGGTGTAAGTGCATATTCACTTGTTTCCATTGCAAGAAATGCTCAGCCTGTTATGAACGAAGGCGGTTCAATATTTGCTCTTACTTATTTAGGTTCAGAATATGTTGTAGCAAATTACAACGTAATGGGTGTCGCAAAAGCGGCATTGGAGTCAAGCGTAAGATATTTAGCTTCTGACTTAGGCAAATATGGAATAAGAGTTAACGCTATTTCTGCAGGAGCAGTAAAAACCCTTGCGGCAAAAGGAATTTCAGGATTTGATAAAATGCTTAAAGCTGCAACCGTAAAAGCACCGCTTAATCGCAATGTTACCTTGGAAGATATCGGCAAAGCCGGAGTTTATTTGGCTTCCGATTTATCTTCAGGCACAACGGGACAAATTTTGTTTGTTGACTGCGGTTGCCACTGCGTTTATGCTTCAGGTGAAGAAATGCAGATTATGTCTCAAGCTTGCCAAAGTGCAGCATGTTGTTAAACTTAATAAACCTGTCGTAAATTAATCTATCTACAGTATGATAATAAAACTTATTTCCTTTAAAATCAAGGAATATGAATATATTGTTACATATTCAGGGGGGGTAAGATGGTTGTAAATAGGGCATTTGCGA
>JAQVKX010000088.1 GCA_028694425.1 Candidatus Gastranaerophilales bacterium | reverse complement strand
CCATCATCCGCCTTGCTAAAGTCTTTGAAATTAATTCTTTGTTTGTCATTTTAGTTACCTCCTGATTCTTAACTACTTATTTTAAAAATCATGTAACTAATTATTTGACTTTTACAGCAATGACATGAAACCAGTCTGCTCTTTGAGCTGTTACAAAAAAATAGAAAAATCTGTAAAGAAGCAAAATGTACTAATTTTGTAGGACAAAGTCAACAATTTCCCTTGTAGAGTAGCAGTCTTGGATTACAAAAAAATCCAAGCCTGTTTGCTGTTTTACGTAATCAAGGGTTTTGCCGTCCAGAAAATCCTGAGTGAACGGACGAAGCATTACGGATGGAATTATTATAGTGAGAGGTGAGAAAAGGTTATAAGGTGATAAGGTTATAGGGTTATAAGTTAAATCTTTGCCTTTTGCCTTCTGTTTTGTGTTGTCGGGCAAGAATGCCCGACCTACTATTGCACTTACCAAGTCATCTGACGTAATCAGCCCCGCAACAGATATGTTCTTACCCCAATAATCAGACTTTACTGCAACAACATCAGCGTGAAGATTTTTGATTTTATTTAACTCTTGTGCAATCTCATCAATTGCCGGCTTTGCAAGTTGCGAAGTTACTATTAAAATTTTCTTCGGGGCACTCAGGCTCTTTGGCAAACGTTTTTTTTCTTTGGCGAAATCATCAAGCAGGAGCCTGAGCGCCCCCACCCCGTCTTCGAGTTGTGAAAAATTACCATAGTATTTAGTCGTAGGAACACATTTATCCCCAAGTGCAAAAAATTCATCAGAACAACATATATTAAAAGGTGCTGTTTTATTAAATTCATCTGCTATTGATATTGTTTCTTGAGCAATTTTTTTTGTTACAGGGTGCAGTTTGTCTTTTCTGAATTTTGTAATTCCAACGGGAACAATTGCAACCGATAGAATATTTTTGAAGTTTTTTAAATCAGATAAAGTACGTTTTAATTCATCGCCGTCGTTATAGCCGGGGCAAAGTACGATTTGCAGGTGAAGCGGAATATGATTTTTTTTTAGCCATTTTAAATGCTCCATAATTTTGCCCGCATTCGGGTTTTTTAGCATTTTAATCCTTAATTCGGGGTTAGTTGTGTGAAGCGAGACATAAAAAGGTCCCAATTTAAGTTTTTCAATCCGTTCTTTATCTTTTTCGGTGAGGTTTGTGAGGGTTATGTAAGTTCCTTGCAGATAAGAAAGCCTGTAATCATCATCTTTTATATAAAGCGTTTCACGCAGCCCTTCGGGCTGCTGGTCAACGAAGCAAAAAATACATTTGTTTAAACAAGGTTTAATTTTGTCAAAAACAGCACTTTCAAAAACTATACCCAAATCCTCGTCAAAATCTTTTTCGAGCTCTATAATTTCAATTTCACCGTTTTGTTTTTTAATCTCAATTGTCAGGAATTCACTTTTACATAAGAAATTATAATCGATTAAATCGAACATTATTTCTTTATCTATTGACAGAATTTCGTCTCCGGGTTTGATTTCCAGTTCTTCGGCTATGGAATTTGCATTAATTTTACTGACTATTGCGGGCATTATCTTTTTCCAGATTTTCAATAAGGGTAATTAAATTTTTGTATTCAACAATTGTGTTATCAAGCATAATTCTTTGATAAAAAGTTAATAATTTTTCATTATTAAGAATATTTTCGGCTGTGAATTTATGTTCCTGTGCTTTATTTTTGAGCATATTAAACAATTTTTCACGTTCGTCTTTGGCAAGGTAAGATGCACAACATATTTTTACACCTGATGTTGATTGAAATTGCAAAGGATTGTCGGAAATTTTTTCCAAAATAAGTTCTTTAAGCTCTTCCCTGCCTTCTGTTGTAACAGAATAAAATCCTGATAACTTACCTCCGTCGGACATTGCTTTTCGTGAGCGTATAAAACCGGCTTTTTCAAGGCGGTTAAGTGCAGGTTTTACGGCACCGAAACTCGGCTGTGTGTATGCACCGAAAACACTCAAAATATGTTTTAAAACGGCATACATTGTTAATTCTTTTTCAGATAAAACGTATAAAATCAACAACTCAATCATTTAATAATCATATCATGATTTATTAAATTTGATTAAATTCGAACTTAGTTTGTTGGGGTAAAAAATGTAAATTTAGCTTACAAATATAATGTTTAAAGCCTTTTACCCCAACCTACAGTTTCCATGTCATTGCTTCGTCGCTTGCAAAGCAAGCTCCTCGCAATGACATGAAAGTGATTTATTACATAGTGTAAAATCTTTTTAAAAAACGCTTATTTTTTTTATTATGATTTGTTAACATGTTTTTGTAGCAGAAGGAAGATAAAAATATGATGATAAAATCGATAAACAATACCCCGACATTCAAAGGTAAGATTAGTTATCAAGTTGGCAGAGACCTTAGTAAAGTTTTTACTACATCTCCTCAACAGGATGCTAATTTAGTAAATGCATTTGAAAAGGCTATGGATGGTGATAGTGTTCTTGAATTATTACAAGATACACTTGCCATATTGTTAATGGAGCCTTTAAGCAGGATAAGAATTATTCGTAATAGACCAATTATGCCTGAACCGTTACAAAGTCTTGAAGATGTATTACAGAGCATATTACCTAAATCTGTTCCGTTTAGGGAGCCTAATGGAAGCAGGCTTTTATTCGCTTCAGGAGATTATGCTGATGTGGCTTACTACAATTTAGGTAATCCAAGAATTGCGGTAAATCTATCAGGTCTTAACACTGCACAACAACGTGGATTATGTGAACCATGCATTAGTTCTTTTATTGTTTCAGCTTAGTTAATAAAAATATAATTTACTTATTTTTTATTTGGTTTATAATTTTACTGTTAGAGAAAAATGAGAAAAAAATCTTGGTACAAACATTAGAAAAAGAAAATATAGCTGAAATAGTAAAGAAGACAGGATTAAAACACATTGCAATAATTATGGACGGAAACCGCCGTTGGGCAAAAGAGAACAATTTGCCATCTGCCATGGGACATAAAAAAGGCGTAGATTCCTTAAAAGCTGCCGTCAAATCTTGTCATAAGTTTGGCGTGAAATATTTAACCGTTTATGCCTTTTCGACTGAAAACTGGAACAGAAATCCTGATGAAGTAACATATTTAATGGAACTTTTTGCTCTTACGATTAAAAATGAACTTAAAGAATTGGATGAAAACAATGTAGTTATAAGATTTGTAGGCGATTTAACCAAATTAAATAAAAAACTGCAAAAAGAGTTTAGTAACGCTGTTAATAAAACAAAAAATAATACCGGCGTAAATCTTCAAATCGCAATAAATTACGGTGCCAGAGATGAATTGGTTAATGCGGTCAAAAATATAGTGCAAAAAGGGTACAAAGAAAACGAAGTAACCGAAGAGCTTATCTCAAAAGAGCTTTATACATCAGATATTCCCGACCCCGATTTATTAATCAGAACCGGCGGCGAAATGAGAGTTTCAAATTATCTTTTATGGCAGATTGCTTATTCCGAACTTCTAATTATACCTCAATATTGGCCGGAATTTGATGAAAAAACCATGTCTGACGCTATTATTGAATTCAATCACCGCCAAAGACGCTACGGTGCATAAAGTTACATTTATTAAACGATTTGCATTAATTACATAAATACTATACTATTTATGTATGGATAAAGAGATTTTAAAATTAAAAGTAGAGAGTCTTGTTACACTGAGAACAAGTATTATTAATACATTAATAGTCTTAGTTGGTGGTATTGTTAGTTTATTATTCTTACAAAATTCTCTGCTTAAAGGAATTTTATTATTTGTAGGATTTTTTTATTTTGTGATTTTTATTTCCAATTTATTAAATATAACAAATAAAATTGATAGACTTTTAATTACAGGAAAGGATAAACAATGAATAATATTGATAATATGCCTAATTACATTATTGTGGTAGTTTTTTTCCTAATATCACTTTGGGGAACATATAAATTAACCAGACCAAATAAATATGATGATGAAAATACTAAATGTAAATGTACAAAATAGTTTTAGCAACGGCAAATCCGAATAAAGTAAAAGAAATTAACGCAATTACGCAAAGTTTGGGCGTTGAGTTTGTTCTGTCGCCGGAAGGTTTTGACCCTGTGGAAGACGGTGAAACTTTTGAGCAAAATGCTCTTATAAAAGCAAAAGAAGCCAATAGATTAACCAATATGCCGGCGTTGGCTGATGATTCAGGACTTTGCGTGGATGCCTTGGATGGTAAGCCCGGAATTTATTCCTGCAGATATGCCCATACCCCGCAAGCACGTATTGAAAAGCTCCTTAATGAGTTAAAAGATGTACCTTTTGAAAAACGCGGTGCAAAATTTGTTTGTGCAATGGTACTTTTAGACAAAAACGGGGATGTAATATTTTCTGATAAGGGGGAATGTTTCGGTAAAATCGGTTTTGAAGCGAAAGGTCAAAACGGCTTCGGCTATGATCCTGTTTTTATTGTTGACGGCAATAATTTAACAATGGCAGAACTTTCCGCAGAAGAAAAGAACAAAATTTCACACAGAGCTGCTGCACTAAATAAGGTTATAAATTTTTTAAGAACTAATAACTTCCCGGAGGCACTAATTTAACATGGTTTAGAACTTTTATGTAATCTATGTCTATACCTGCAGTTGCGGTTGAGGCTTCGGCATAAGGTTTTGTTTTATAATAATTTGTTCCGTCTGTTACAAATGCACTTTCGTCGTTATCATCAATAATTCTTATGTATTTTGCCATTGAGATGTTTCCGATGCAACTGTCCCCAAGGTCAAAATAAGCACTGCCGTAAATCTTTCGTTGAGCCGGTGTCGGAAGTTCCGTACTTGCTGTACCGAAAGGATTAGTGAGGCTGGTGTCTTCAGGTGAACCGCTGCAAGTTATATTAACCCATGAAATTCCCCCACCCTGATTATCGTGTTGTGTGTAAGGATTATCTGCATCATTATCAAGTCCTGCAAAAACCATATAACCTTCTTTTGCATCACCTGCTTCTTTGATAAACAAATCATAACCTGCTTTGTCAACAATCGGTGCAGGCAATTTTATCGTAATAAATCCTCCCGGACCTAGTGTTAACGGATGGCTGTCATCAGAACTTATAAGACTGAAATCCGCAAATCCGCTTGTAGAATTATAACTGGCGGAATAAAATTTTCCCAGCGGTAATAAAATAGCTGTGTCATTCATGTTTAAGTCTTTTGACAAAATGTCCGACAAATAAACCGCTTTAGTTGTAACCCAATTTACTCCCGAGTAATTTGCGGTGACATTAAGTTCTTCGCATACGGCACAAGCTTTTGCTTCAAGATTTATTCCGCTTACTCCCAAAAATCTTAAGAAAAAAGGTTGAGAAACCATTGTCGTCGTTGCCAAAATCTTATTAGAAGTTGCATCCGCTTGGGTATTAATTTTAGCGATTGATAAACCATCTTTTTTTAAAAGGTCAAAAGTATCTTCTGCTGTTGATTTTACATGGTTTTCGATATCTGAGGCTGTTGCCGTTGATGAATAATTAAACTCAGAAGCAGCAACCAGTGCGGTTGTTTCTGTTATATTTTGGAGTTTTATCCTGTTTGCAAAAACAATTGCACCATCTACGGCAAATGCCGCAAACGCCAGAAAAATTACGAAAAAGAATATTATATAAATTGTTGTACTTGCTCTTTTTTGCTTCATTATTTCTCCCTAAAAGCTGTAATTATAGTTCGGTGCTGTTTGTCCGTTGGTAATTGCAACTATCGTATCCAACGAAGTATTATAAACAAATACCATTGAACCGAAATATTGAACTTTATAATTGGTAGTAGTTGAAACACTTGAACTGTAGGTTGGAACATCAAGGTTATCATAATTACCGATACTAAAACCGCTGTAATCTGTTATCGCTAAAGCTCTTTTTAAAATCCCCGCAACTGTAGTTTGAGAAAGATCTGTTGAGGCAGGAGGGTCTACCCAGTAAGTAATTAATTGAGTTTCTAAGTTAGCGGCAGGCGTTTCGGTATCATGGATAAAAATTACATTGCGATAGTTGTTGCTTGTCAAGTAATTGAAAAACTTTTGGCTGTAAACACATGATGAGCCGTCGGAATTGCATTCATAGAGTCCGCCGTTACTTGTATCAACATGATAGGTTTTCCCGCTTACGCTTGATTTCAATATAGTTCCTACCCAATTTACAAGTAAGTACTTCCCGGCATTCGGAACCAAAAAAATCATTCTTGCACGTCCGCCGCTTGAATTATCTTTCATAATACCTTTTTTAGCGGCGTCAAAATCATCATCACTTGAAAAACTTGCAGTAGTAGACCAAACTTTATCCAAAGTCTCGGAATCAATTGATGAATTGTAGTTATTTGTACCTAAAAATGCAGCAGGAACGGCAGTAGTAGTGAAAAAATTAAATTTATCAGGTAAAATTTTGAAATAGACATTAGGCAGTGTAAAAGCAGGAACGTAAGTGTAGCTTGCCATAAACACCGCAGTCTGATTTTGAATAAAATAACCGATTTTTACGTTATTTTCGCCATTGGTCGGTACATTATTATCATCAAGATACTTTATAAAATCAGTTTCAAGTTGAGTTTTAACTGCACTTTGTGTCATTCCGGGTTCTATTTCACTGTAAATAGAGCTTGCAACATCTTTCAACCCCTGATTTAGAGTCATATTAATATTTAAAGCATAAGCGTATTCCGTTAATATTCCAAAAATAATTATTACAAAAGGAATGACCAGCAAAAATTCAATCATTTGCTGAGCGTGTTTCTTTTTATCGGATTTAATCTTTTTCATACAATAATTCTATAATATTTTTAACAAAAAGTCTAATAAAAGGCAAAATACAAAATGCAAAATGTAAAATATGAGAAGTGAACTTCCAAAACTTTATAACAAATATATAGATTTGAAAAAATTAATACTTTATGGGAAAATTGGATAAGGTAAAAGGAAAAGGGGCAGAGAGAAAAATGGTTAAAAAAGCAATGATAATGGCAGCGGGTGTCGGCTCAAGATTAGATCCGCTTACTCAAGAGGTACCTAAGCCTCTTATCCCGATTGCAAATCGTCCGGTTATGGATATATTGCTTGAAAAGCTTATTGATATCGGGATTGTAGATGTTGTTGCAAATACCCATTACAAAGCTGAAAAAATTATTGAACGTTACAAACATAACGATATGGGAATAAACTTTAATCATATACATGAAGAAGAACTTTCAGGAACAGCGGGAGGGGTTAAAAAATGCCAATTTTTCTTTGATAAAGGTGAAGACTTCTTGGTTTTATCTGCTGACGGGCTTTCTAATGCCGATTTAAAAGCCGGAATTGGTTCTCATAAAAAATCAGGTGCAATTGTGACAATGGGGATTAAAAAAATCGCTCTTGAGGAAATCCCTAACTTTGGTGTTGTTGTAACGGATAAAAAAGGATTTGTAACAGGTTTTCAGGAAAAACCCGCAATAAAACATGCAAAGAGTGATTGTATCAACACCGGAATCTACATATTTAATTATAAAATTTTTGATTATATCCCCGCAAATACATTCTATGATTTTGCGAAAAACGTATTCCCTGACTTATTATCCAAAGATATTAAAATAAACACTTTTCAGGTTAAAGAATACTGGAGCGACATCGGAACAATTGCCCAGTACAGTCAATCAACTCAGGATTTGTTTAATGGTCTTTTAAAAATAAATCATTCCGAGATTATAGCAACGCCAAAAGGTGCTTATATTAAGGGAAACAGCCATATTGCATCAAGTGCTGTGTTTTATGGTTTTAATACGATAGGCAAAGACTGTATAATAGGCAAAAACGTTGTATTAAAAGATTGCATAATTTGGGATGACGTTGAAATTCATGATAATTTAATTCTCAAAAACTGCATAGTTGCTTCACACAGTGAGATTAAAGTAAATATGGTTAACCAAACAGTCGGACCGAATCAAATCATTTCCCACGGGATTTATGATTAGAGAATTATGCTGCCTTTTTGCAAACTGTAACAACCTCATCCAATTCTGTTTCCTGGATTTGTTTCCACTGACCTCTCGGGTCTATAGATTTATCGATGTAGAAGAAATTAAATTTATTTTTAACTCTGTCTAAATCGTCTTCTCCGGTATCCTCAGGTACTATAATTTTAATTCCTGCCGATAAATCTTCAAGAGTTATTTGTATAAGTTTTTCACGCCTTTCTAATAATGAATTGACATCTGTTAATTCAAGGCTTGGAGTGCTGTCTTCACCTTCTGTAAACCTTTCCAAGAAGTATATTTGACGGAGTTCATTAATTTTACCTAATTTTATATTGCCATGGGTGTTAATTTGGTCTACCTCTAACCCATCATCTATATCAATATTACTATCAGCTTTGATTATTTTTACTTTTGCCCCTTTGCCTAATTTAACAGAGCCTTCTGACTTAACATAAAAATCAGTTACAAATTCATCACCTGCCACTAAAGAACCTTGTGTTATAACAGATTGTGTAACTCTTGTTTTATTTCCTATTTTGATATCGCCCTTAGTATTAATGCTTGCTTTTTCAATAATCTTTTTATCGGGAATATTTAAATACCCTAATGTCAGATTATCA
This sequence comes from Candidatus Gastranaerophilales bacterium, assembly GCA_028694425.1. Taxonomy (GTDB): domain Bacteria; phylum Cyanobacteriota; class Vampirovibrionia; order Gastranaerophilales; family Gastranaerophilaceae; genus JAQVKX01. The sequence goes on along the minus strand of JAQVKX010000088.1, from coordinate 385 downwards.
CCAACAGTTAAAGAACCTTCGGTACTCAGACCGCTCCAAACTGCTACATTATTTCCTAATTTAACATCTCCTTTGGCATTAACAGTACCTAAATGTACTCGATTTCCTGCATGCAAAGATCCTTGAGTTTTTAATAATCTCATAACACATGAGCAATCTCCTAATATTACCGGACCTCCGGCATTAATGTTCCGACTTTTGAAGTCATTTCCGGCTTTAAGACCTCCAGTCGTAGTTATAAGGTTTAAATCTTGAACATCTACATTATTACCTAAAACGGCTCTTCTTACTTTAATAAAATTTTCTTCCCGCACAATCGGGTGTGGCAAAAAATAAGAACTATCGTCCCCCATTATTAAATCAACATTTGGTTCATCCAATGGCT
>JAQVKX010000087.1 GCA_028694425.1 Candidatus Gastranaerophilales bacterium | reverse complement strand
CAGTTTTTGTAATGTCTCTGATATTCCGGCAAAAAAACCTCCGAAAATCAAGATAAACATAAAAAATTTGCCCAATTGTTTTTTCCCGAATATAGAAGAAAAGCTTGCTATTGCAAAGATTGTTATAAGAAAAAATCCTATAAAATGATAAACCTTATCAATGCCATCCGGTACTTGGATAGGTGCTAAATCAAGTGTAATTCCTGTAATTATCAGTAAAATAAATGTTATTAAGTGTATGTTTTTCATTTTAAACCTCTGCTAAGTGCGTAAAACATCCATGCTTGACCCCATCTTATGTAAGGGATTTTGTTAAAGAAAAATCTGTTTTTCTGAAAATAAAAATATCCCTTTTTATCCTGAAAAGAATCAATAAGCTTTAGTATTTGCTGTTCTATGCATTTTAATCTTATTTCATTATAATTTATTTTTGAATTTTTAATCTTGTCTAAAACAATAATTACTTCGGCAATGACATGAATATCTATCGGATAAAGGCTGTTATTGTAATATTTAGGCAAACCTTCTTTTGTAAAAAGGTTATCAAAATAATAATCAACAACTTTTTGAAGAATATTTATATCTAAATTTAAATTTTCCTGAATATTAAGCAAACATTCTATGTTAAAGGCGGTATGAAAATTATCAATCCATCTGTGGAAAGGTTTTGTTCCGTAAGCCCATGAACCGTCTTCGTTAATATCCGATATTAAAAAATTAAGCGATTTTTCTACTTTATTTTTAATCTCTTCGGAATTAATATATTTTTCTATTGAAGACAAAAAGCTTGCAGCTAAAAGGTTTGCGTTATGAACTTGTGTATCTTCGCCGGGAATATAACCAAAGCAAAGAGAGTTTTCATCTTCAAAAATAATCATTTCATTAAGTATAAATTCTGCGATTTGTTTTACAAGTCCCAGTGCTTCCTCGGCAGATTCTTGTTGGTGGGTTAGGGACCCCACCCTACTTTCTGTTTTATAATATTCAAGCAAAGCTTTGCCGGCATAAACAGATGTGACAACGTTTGGTGTGCCGATTGGGACATAGAAAGCCCTTGCCTGCCAATCAAAGTTATATCCCCAGGCAATTCCTTTTTCACGCTTTATTAATGTTTCTTTAAGCCTCAAATAAAGTTTCTGTGCTTCAATTTTATATTGTTCGTCTCCTGTTGAATTAAACATGTTTAAATTGCCCAAGAGAAATAAAGCACCGCCTTTGGGATTAAAACCTTCGGGCACAAGAAGAATTTTCCTGAAATTTATGGGGCTTAATTTGCAAAACTGAATTAAGGCAAGTCGAAAAAATCTGCTTTTATACAAAAAAGTATTTTTCAGTTTGGAATTTAACCCGTCAAAAAGGTCTATGCCTTCGTAGTTATGTTTTTTTACATAATCAAAAAGTTTTTGAAATTTATCATTTAAGCAATTCGTCATATATTTCCTGTAATTCTTTTATTATAATCTTAATATCAAACTTTTCTTTTGCAATGTTATAACTTTCACTGCCCATTTTTTCTCTGAGAGAAGTATCGCTTGCCAATAAATCAATTTTTTCAGCAAGTGCCTTGTAATCCCCCGGTTGAATTAAAAACCCGTTAGTCCCGTCTTCAACGGCTTCGGGGATACCCCCGACCGGTGTTGAAATTATTGAAAGCCCATGTGCCATTGCTTCCAATATAGACATCGGTAGTCCTTCATTGTAAGAAGGCAGAAGCAAAATATCCGAATCCCCATAAACTTCTTCTTTCTTATCACCTGATATCCAGCCTCTGATTTTAACCTTATCTTGCAAATTGTTATCATTTATAAGGTTTTGGAATTCTTCAATATCTCCGTCGCCGTATAAATTTATAATAACATTAGGATTTTTGATATATTTTGCGGCTTCAATTATATCATAAGTGCCTTTTCTTTTCCCCAATCTTCCCATAAAAAGAAAATTTACATAATCAGATTTAATATGTTGAATATCTTTTATAATCGTAGGGTTGTAAAGAATTTTAATATTTTTATTCGAACAAATATCCGTAATTTTACTTTTCCATTCCTGAGATAAAACGATTATTAAATCTGCCTGATTTAGCGTATTTGTTATTAACTTTTTTATTAAATCAGGAGATTTATTATAAAACAAATCAAATTCAGCTCCGTGAATATGAATTATAACTTTTTTACGAAATATTTTTGCTATATTAAAAACAAATATTTTTCTGAGGAAACTGCCTCGAGAAGCATTATGGATATGAACCAGTTTGATATTTTTATTTGTAAGCAAAGTAATAATGTATTGGAAGATAAAAAAAGGATAAAAAATCATTTGGAAAAAAATGTTATTTTTTTTATAGCTTGCTAAATTAATAACATTTAAACCGTAATCTTTATATAAGCCTATTACGGAAGAAATTCCGCCCTGTGCTTCAGGACCAATCATTAATACTTCGTTTTCATTCTTCATTTTGTTTTCCTATGAGCTTGTTAATTACCGATTTAAATTTACCGTTTGCCCCTCTGGGAATTTGCCCTACTTCATTTATTATTATACTCAAATCGGGACAAGTGTGCTCCAGAGTGTTTTTAATAAACAAATCTCTGTCTTTTTTTGAAAAATCAGGAGCAGCTACAATGTTTATAATTAATTCGTTTATTTTTTCCTGCACAAATTGAACTTCTATAATATTATTTACACCTCTTGGAATATGATTAAACGCAACATATTTCGGACCATCAGTAATCAATATATAAGTTGCTTCCCTACCTTGTATTTTTGAAACTTCTCTGAAATTTCTTCCGCAACTGCATTTTTCTTTGCTCAGTTCAATAATATCACCGGTTTTATATCTTAATAAGGGCATTATGTAATTATCTAAGGTTGTGCCAACCAATTCTAATCCGTTTTCAGTTTGGAATGTTTCTGTAATAGAATAATCTTCAATGATATGGTAAGTTCCTTTTTCGCACTGTCCGATTGCGGCAACTCTTTCCGCTTGCCCGTACCAGTCATAAATTTTACAGTTAAAAGTATTTTCGATTAATTCTCTGCAACTTTCGTCCAATTTCTCGGATGAAGTAAAAACTGCCTCAAGATTTAATTTTTCGTTTAAAGTACTAAAATGCTGTGCAAGTAAATACGCTGAAGAAGGATATGCGAATATAATTTTCGGATTAAATTCTTTAATTTTTTCAATAAATATCTTTGCTGTTTTATTTGAAAGATGATAAGAAGACATTATAAGTTCGTTATCAGCAGGATTATATTCCCAGAAAGGCGGTTCTTGCTGTTCGACAGGTACTATCAATTGCCCTCTAAGTGTTACTTTCCTTGAATTTAAATCCACAACGCTTAAATAATGTCTGTTTGCAGCTGCATTTTCAAAATTAACGGAGTAATAATCCCGATATAATTTTAAAGGTGTTCCTGTCGTACCACTTGTTTGACCTAAAACAGAAAAAAATCTGTTTTTGTTTTTTGCAATTAATTTATCAAAATTATCTCTTACCGTAAATTTATCCATAAAAGGAAGTTTTTCTAAATCTTCCTTTACCTTGATATCTTCAGGTTTAAGCCCCAGATTGTCAAAGAGTTCACTGTAATAAGGTATGTTTTTATAACAATGATTAATTATTTTTCTCAATTTTTGATTTTGTAATTCCGTAAGTTGCTTAGCAGAAAAATACTGGGATTTTTGTAACTTTTTCAAAATCATTTTAAAAGTAAATCCCTGACGGATTAACTTTTTTATGTAATATTTAAGTCTGTTAAACATTTTGTTCTCCGTCATTCATTATTTCATTAAAAGCTTTTTTCATTTTTTTACGCCAAACATCCACATCAAAATTATTTTTAACTTTTTGATATCCGTTTTGTCCTAATCTTTGGATTTCCTGCGGATTATTGATTAAATATAATATTTTATCAGCATATTCATCAATATTTCCGGGTTCGACCAAATAGCCGTTTTCTCCGTCATCGATTATTTCTTTAGTAGAATATCTGTTAAAAGATAAAGTTGCAAGCTTATAATGCATTGATTCTACAAGGCAAAGCCCAAAACCTTCAAACTCGCTTGTTAATATACTTATGTCTGAAGCTGCTAAATACTCATTTACATTATTAACATGCCCCGGCATTAAAATCTTTTTCGAAAGCCTTTTTTGTTCAATTTCTTTTTGATATTTATCATATAAAACTCCACCCCCAAGAAAAATAAAGCCGACATTTTTAGTTGAATTATTAATAATTTCTTGGGCTATTTTTATTGCCAGATCATGTCTTTTCATATACCTGAATGCTGCTGTCATCAACACAATATAATCAAATTTGTTTAAATTTAATTTCTCTTTATAAAAATCCCTTTTTTTCTTTTCTTCATCTATTATTTTTTCATCAAAAACATTTATAGCATTGGGAACAACTTTTATTGACTTATTTTTAGGTAATTTTTCCGCAGAAGCCTGAGATATTGTAATAAAATTATCAACAAAAATTTTATATAAAAAATGACGAATTAAAGGATATTTTAACTTTGGCGGATAGCTATGTTCAGTATAAATAACCTTTTTCCCTAGCAATTTGCTTGAAATTGTTCCTACATATCTTTCAAATCCGAATTGCATATAAACGGCATCAATTTTATAATTGTTAAAAATTTTTTTTAATACTATTAAATTTTTAATTAAGTTAAATTTAGATAAATCCGCCGTAATAACTTTGATATTATGTTTTTTTGCTTCTGTTGCATAAACAGGTTCTTGCAATTTATATTTATTTTTTTTGTCTTTAAAAATATTGTAAGGATTTTTAATGGATGGAGCAAGCCAAATAATATTGTAATTTTGAGAAAGTTCTTTGGTTAACTCAATTGAATACTGCTCAATTATTGACCATGTATCACAAACAAATCCGGGAATGAATAATATTGTTTTAGCTTTCTTGGCTTCTTCATTTTTAATGATTTTATCAATGATTGAATTCCAATTATATTCAATATTTACAAGTTCTTTGTAATTAATATTCTCATATTCTTCTTTTCTTTCAAGGTAATAATAAATTTTTTCTGCTATATCTTTTGGTAAATAGCTTTTTGTAATCAAATTTTTATCAAACTTAATAAGTATTTCAGGAGTTGCACCTCTTGGAGTTCCTATTACCGGAATATTATAGTTCAATGCTTCAATTGTTACTATTCCAAAACCTTCTAACTGTTCAGTCGGCAATATAAAACAATCTGCAGCACAATAATAATAATATAAAAGATCGTCTTCCACATACCCTAATAAATGCACTCTATCTTGAAGATTTAATTTTTTAATATATGCATCTAACTTTTGATATAGTTCGCCTTTACCTATTATTAAAAGTCTTGAAGAATTATCTTTAATATAGCCGAAAGCTTTTATAAGATTAAATAAACCCATTCTTGGTGCTAAACGTCTTACCGTAATAAAAATAGTCTCATTTTGTTGCAGATTTAACGTTTCTCTGGCTTTTTGCTTTGATACTTGAGGTAACAAAGGTTGAGAAACGCCTATACCTGTTACCAAAACTTTACCTAAAAATTTGTTTCCAAAGAAAGATTTTATGGTTCCCTTAACATATTCACTCATTACAATTACAGTGTCTGTATATTTCAATGTATAATATTCAAAAATATACATTACCAAAACCTTCGGGATAAAAGCTATTAATTCCTTATAATTAGGCGAATTAAAAGTTAAGTATTTTTTTAAATTAAACAGAATTTCGTATGTATGAACAGCATGAAAAGTTGAAAGCAGTTTAAAGTTATATTTGTTCTTCTCTTTTAAAAACTTTAATGTCAGTAAACAGGCCGCATGTGTATTAACAAAGTCAAAATCATTTTTCTCAAGTAAAGATATTAACTTTTGTGTAAACAAGTCCCTGTTTTTAAACCACAAAGGACCTACATCACCTTTAGGACTATAAATTCTATGGATTTCAAGATTATGTGATTTTTCGTATTCAGGATAGTCTTCTTTATTTGTCATAGTTAATAAGGTAACTTCATGACCTGAATTTATTAATTCTTTAATAAATCTTTCAACATAAATTATATTTCCTCCGCCTACTTCCGGAACATATCTGCCTACAACTATAAGCCATTTCATTTTTTGTTTCCTCCTGATTCAGTATAATTAAAATTATTTTGTACAAATTTCTTTTTCTGTTCTAAGAAAAGCAATCCTATGGTAGAAAGGAAAATAATTCTGGCAATCAAAACATTAATTGCGGCACTTATAATACCGTATTTCGGAATTGTAAAAATATTTAATATAAATATAATAAGTATTTGCAAGTACCTTCCTATTGTAATTAGTTTCGGTTTACCCAATGAATAAAATGCCTGTTCAAAAGGAACGGACATAAAAGACATTAAAAAACCTACTAATAATATTTTTAAAATAATTATGGATTCATTATATTTGTCACCTAATAAAAAAGGAACTGCTATATCTGTTAACGGAATAAAACAAATTACAATTATACATACAAATATAAGTGGCTTAGTTATTTTTCTGATTAAATTAAAAACCTCATTATCAGTCAGTTCTGCCATTTTAGGCAACATTACTTTACTAAAAACATATGGTAAGAATGACACAATGGAACATAATTGAAACGCTGCATTATATATCCCTATTTGCACATAACTTACCCAGAAAGACAGCATGAAGAAGTCAATGCGACTTAGGATGTTCATGCTTATAGATAAATTAAACATCCATTTTTCATAATCCCTAATTTCTGCCAGTAAATTTTTGCTAATCTTGTTTTGAATATAGCTTTTGATAAATTCAATGTATTTAGGTGTGAAAAATAAAGAAATTCCAAGCGGAATAAAATACATGTAAAATACATATTTTAATAATACGATTTTTTTGAAAAATAAAATGACAATATAAAATAAACATACTAAATATCTGCTTATATTTATCACAGCTCTTAATTTGAATTTTTGAACAGCCTGTAGATAAGTATCATTAATAAAAAATAAAGATTCTCCCACTAATCCTATTATCAAATAAGGAATATATCTTGTAATTTCTTGTTTGCCGGCAAGCATAAAAATTTCTTTTCCGAAAAATGTTAACACCAATACTACAACTGAAACAATCAAAAACTTAGTGAAAAAATAAAGCCCGAAAACAGTATTCTTGATGCCTTTTTCTTTATTGGAAAATCTTACGGCAGTGTTTTCCATCCCAAAATCAAAAAAAGCACTGCAAAAAGCCATCGTTACAAAGATAAAAGAATATTTACCGTAATCCGAAGGCCCTAAAACTCTTGTTAAAATTAATATAATAGTAAAATTTAAACATTTTGTAATTATATTTTCCGAAAATACTATACCTAAATCTTTTGCAAAACGGCTTTTAGAAGCCTGATTTATATAATTTTTTATTCTTTGCATAAATAATTCCTAACATAATAAATAATAATATTTTAAACGTGGTAAGCGAATAAGCGTGGTCAAAAATACTTACAAAGAAGATTGAGAAAATACATAAAGTTATTGATAAATTTAACGTACGTAATAATTTTGAACCTGTTTTTACTCTTTTATAAGTATCAATTAATATAAAAATAATAAAAGAAAAGAAAATTATAAATCCGATTATGCCCATTTCCTGAGCGGTAAGAAGAAAAAAGTCATGTGCAAACCACATAGTTTCATCTTGCGGTAAATAAGGATTTACAACCTGCTCATAAGAGTTTAATCCCGCTCCAAACCATGTATATCTCGGACAACTTAAAATACTTGCAATAACCGAATTCCAAATAGTTGTTCTCGGGCTGATGGTAGAAACATAAGAAGTTTGGCTCAAGAAATTTTTCATTATAAATATTATTACCAAACTTGAAACAAAAACCCAGCTTAATTTAACTTTATTTTGCATTGTAATAAACAGAAAATAAAAATAACCAAAGTATAAAGCTATTAAACTGCCTCTTGAATAAGTCGTTATTATTCCGATAAAGATAGTTCCCAGTATTAATTTTACAGCCGTTTTGTTTTTTATTAAATATTTGCAAACAGGCAACGCAAAAAGGAACATAGTTACTAAAAGATTTCCCAGCATATTAAAATGTACCATTGTTCCTACGCCATGCCAAACCATATTTGAACCCAGCCCCAAATATCCCCAAATCCCCCTGGGTGAACGAAATATTGCACCAACACCGGTTAGAGATTGAAAAGTTCCCAACAAAGCCTGAAAAAGAATAGTGATAAATATTACTTTAATCATTTGTGATATTTTTATATGTTTAGTTCTTATAAAAAAGACCGTCAAATAAAACATAATAATAGCTTCAAGAAATTTGAAAGAAGTCAAAGGACCGGTTGGACCTTCTGATGTTAAACCGGCTATAAAAAATAAAATCAAAAGCACAATATTCCAAATATCAATATTGGTGGTTAAACTTACTTTTTTGTCTTTGATTATAATATTTAAAATTACCGCCGATAAGCAAACCAAAATCAGAATGTCATTTATTGAAAAACTGATAGGTAAAATTCTTATTCTTTCTACAAAAGGAATTGTAAATATAACCAGATAAAAACAAATTTTCGGATTTGCGAGAAGATAAAATAAAACTGCCATAACAACCAATCCGACTAACAAATATTGTATCGGGATAAATAAAATTAAACTTCCGCCTATAAAGATCAGAGTTATCAGGATTTTTTCTAAATTACTAAATCGGTTTGTCATGATAAGTACACTTTTTATTAAAAAATTCCTTAATCAACATACCCAAAAAGATTGAATTTGTGACTAAATATCTTTTCCACATTCTCTTTGGTTCTTGGATTAATCTGTAAATCCACTCTGAATGCAATTTTTGCATCCAAACAGGAGCACGTTTTACTTTGCCGGCTACTACGTCAAAACTTCCACCAACACCCATTGTAAAAGGTACTGCAAGTTGACTGTTATATTTGCTTAAAAATATTTCTTTTTTAGGTGAACCCATTGCGACAAAAAGAATATCGGCATTGGAATTCTTTATATCTTCTACAATTCTTTCTTCTTCATCTTGAGAATAATACCCGTTT
>JAQVKX010000086.1 GCA_028694425.1 Candidatus Gastranaerophilales bacterium | reverse complement strand
GCGAGAAAAATTTTACTATCCTAGTACCCGGCCTTGTAATGCTCATAAATTTGCAAACAAGCAGGTGTAATTTTTCCGCAAGCTCATAGTTTACAGACTTAAGGAAAAGAAAGAATATGGGAGTTGAAAAGTATGAAATCCAGAAACACACTGTTTGCACACACACACACACATGTTCTTTTAATAAGCATTTAAAACAAGTTTTCATGTCGCCATTAATATACGACTATTTTTGCTCCCTCGCCCTTTGGGGGAGAGGGATGAATTTCGAAACGAAGTATGAGTTTCAGAAATTCAGGGTGAGGGGTATAAATCATACGTTGATTGCAGCTAAGTATAAGAAATTTTTTTTGGATTGCTTCGTCGGGGTGCAACGTTTTAAGCAAATTACAATACCGAAAATTCCCCCTCCTCGCAATGACATGAATGACTTTAGTAGGGTGGGATCACTATTCCACCGGCTAAAACATTTACCCCCTCACTTTTCACTTTTAAAAACACCCCTCACCTGCTTTTCTAATATTCGCAGACCTATGCTCATATTGAAAAGCATCCTCTCCCGCAGGGGGCGAGGTGTTTATGCGTTCACTCTTGCAGAAACGCTTATTGCACTTGCGATTGTGGGAGTTGTTGCCATGATTGTATTTCCTCCGCTTGTAAAAAACGTTAACGAAATGTCTTGGGCGAAGGCTAAAGACAATTTTGAGGTTAAAATTGACCAAGCTACACGCCAAATGAACGTTAACGGCGACCTGCCAAGCTCTCCCGGCGGTACTAACTATATTACAACCGAGGCTTTTGCAGATAACTTTCAAAAATACATAAAAGTCGCAAAGCGTTGTACTTCAACGAACTTAACCGATTGTTTCGTTTCAACATTTAAAAGCTCAAGCGGAACAGAGGTTACAACAAGTGATTTGACGGACGGAGCTAAATTAGGACATACTTCCGGCTGGGGAGCATACCCTAACGTAGGATTTAGCTTGGTTGACGGTACAAATATGATTTTATCTTTTGATTATAATTGTGATTATTTGGATTGGGTTAATAATGGAAGTGCAATATACAGTAACAGCGGGAACACTGCAAAAAGTTTTGTTCCCGGCGAAACAACGGCTTGCGTGGCGATAGTTTACGATATAAACGGCAATCAAAAACCGAATACGGTGGGCAAAGACATCGGCGAACTCAATGCGGTACTGGGTGATGATGATTGTGTTCAAGTCGGAAGCTTGTGCATATCTAAGGCTAATTTAAATTACAGTGCAATAGATACAACAACAGACAAAACTTGGGATGACAGTACTTGTGGAGCACCGGTTGGTTATGAATATTGTCCAACAAATTATTGGGCAGGAGCAAAGAAAGCCTGTGCTGATTTAGGAATGCATCTTCCTTCTTATAATGAGTTAGCATCAATATACATTGCCCAAAAAAAGAACTCAGGGATTAAAAGCCTACTAAATGTGTCTGGGGTTTACTGGACTACGAATGTGTACGTTGGTTGGTTAGCATTTGGTTTCAACTTATCAAATGGCACTCTTGCTAACAATTATAGAGTTTGGAAGACCGCAACTCGTTGTGTCAAGTAAGTTGCTTAGTCTAATATATATTAAACTGAGACACCACTTTTTTATTTAAAAAACCTTGTGTTAAAATAAATTATATGAACATAAAAAAAGTTTTAATAACAGGTTCAAACGGAATGTTGGGTCAGGATTTGTCCGCAGTGTTGGAAGATGAAGGTTATGAAGTTATAGAAACAACACGGGCCACTCTTGATGTAGTTAATTTTGAACAAGTAAAAAATGTATTAACTAAATATAATCCTGATTGTGTGATTCACTGTGCGGCATACACAAATGTTGACGGGGCAGAAAGTGATTTAGAAACAGCAACGCTTGTTAATGCAAAAGGCACCGAAAATATTGCAAAAGTCTGTACTGACAAGGATATTTTACTTATTTATATTTCAACGGATTATGTTTTTGACGGAACAAAAAACGAACCTTATATACCTTCAGATAAACCTAATCCGCTTAACAACTACGGAAAAACCAAGCTAGAAGGTGAAAAAGCGGTGCAGAAATATTGTAAAAAATATTATATCACTCGTACAAGCTGGCTTTACGGGCATTACGGCAAAAACTTTGTCGAAACAATGATTTCATTGGCTGATAAACCCGAAATAAAAGTCGTGGATGACCAAATAGGCTGCCCTACTTGGACTGTGGAACTTTCAAGCGGCATTGCAAAATTGCTTAACCAAATGCCTGAATTCGGCATTTATCACATCTGCGGAAGCGGTGAGACCTCCTGGTACGAGTTTGCCAAAGAGATTTTCAGGCTTACGGGGCAAAAGGTTAACCTAAAACCTTGTAAAACGGAAGAATTTCCCCGTCCTGCCAAACGTCCTTTACACAGCACAATGAACAATCAAGGCATTTGCCGTAATTGGAAAGCTGCAATTAAGGATTATATCAACTTAAGATAAAACAAGGATAATAAAATGAAACAAAACATACTATTAACAGGCGGTGCCGGATTTATCGGCTCGCATACGGCGGATTTGCTTATAAAAAACGGTTATAATGTTGTTATAGTCGATAACTTGTCATCAGGGTCGGATTGCAACATTAATAAGAACGCTAAATTTTATAACTTGGATATTAATTCACCCGATTTTGAAAAAGTTTTCAAAGAAAATAAATTTGATTATGTGTTGCACTTTGCGGCTCAGCCGGGCGTGAGTTTTTCCACCGAAAACCCTGCTCAAGATGCAACAGAAAATATTATCGGCACAATTAATGTGCTTAAACATTCAAAGCAATATGGGATTAAAAAGTTTATAACGATTTCTACTGCTGCGGTGTACGGTTTGCCTGAATATTTGCCGGTAGATGAAAACCATAAACTTACCTGTCTTTCATTTTACGGGCTTTCGAAGCTGACAATGGAAAAATATACCCAAATGTTCGGGATTGATTATATAATTTTCAGATTCGCAAACGTTTACGGACCGAGACAATCTTCTTACGGCGAAGCGGGTGTTGTAGCAATTTTTAACGATAAAATGAGAAACAATGAAGTTATCACAATCAACGGAGACGGAGAACAGACAAGGGATTTTGTTTATGTTGAAGATGTTGCAAAAGTTTGTCTTCTTGCAATTCAGAGTGACGTTAAGAATGAAATTATTAACGTATCGACCAACAAAGCTGTCTCGGTTAATGAACTTTTTAAAATAATGGGGGAAAAATATAATTATACAAAAGCCCCGATTTATACAGAGGAAAGATATGGCGATATTAAACACAGCACTTTAGACAACACAAAATGCAGAAAACTTTTTGATTTTGTACCAAAAACATCCCTCGAAGACGGTTTAAGCAAACTTGTTGAGTCTTATAAAGTCGGGTTAAAAAAGTAATTAACCTAAATGAAATATGCGAAGATCGTCATCCTGAAATTGTTTTAGGATCTATCCAACATACTAAGTGTTGTTGACACTAATAACACTATACGTCATGCTGAACTTGTTTCAGCATCTTGCAAGTTAACAAATGTTAGACCCTGAAACGAGTTCAGGGTGACGATTTGTAAGGATTAGTGTCAACAGCCCCTAAGTGGGTTAATTCTTCGTTGGGGTAGTTCCTCATTCCATTCGAAAAACAGGGGCACACGCTTCGGACACCTCAGCGGTTCCCTTTGTCAACCCCAACCTACCTGCTAATTTTTAGGTCTCCCTAATTCAGCTCTCATCTCATCCAATTTCCCTGACAATCCTTTCGGTGTTTGAGGTCTTGGCGGTTTTACTCCTTTTGGCATCCTTGGCGGTTGTGGCGGTTTTATCCTGGGTGCTTTTCCTACTCTTAAAACTCCACTCATACAAATACTCCTTTTTTTTAAAAAATAAACAAAAACACATAAATTATGAAAATATATTATCACTTCAAATTTTTTTTACAAGCAGGTGTTATTTATTTCCCAAAATTTTTGTCCAACCATTCATTGCATCTTTTATACCTTCAACTGTAGCACTATTAGGCAATCCCAAAGCATCTTTTCTTGCGACTACCGCTTTTAAAACTTCTTCCGTTGGAACATCTTCGGATAAGCCTAATACTTGCCTTGCCTCACTTATGGAGGTACAAACTTTTGAAGCCGGGGCCTCTTCCGCCAGTGCTAAATATGCTCTTGCTTCAATTAAAGTAAGTTTTACATCCAAACAATCAGCATCGCTTCCTAAACCTAACGAATTTCTTACTCTTGCAAGTGCTGCCCTAATTTGAGCAGGAGAAAGAGGACACTCATCCGGTATCCCCAGAAGTTGCCTAATAGAAGCTAAATATTTTGCTTCCCGCATTAATATTCGGCTCTTTTTCTGCAGAGGCGAACTCGAACATTTAAACATCACACTATCAACCTTATCTATAGGCACTTGGTGATTTTTAGGTTTTTTTTGTGAATATGGTTTTGAGGTATAATAAATACCTGATACATTGTTTACTTGCATGGTTTTTCCTTCTAACTAAAATGTGTCTTCCTTCAATCTTGCTATAAGTTCTCCAGTATCCGTACCGGTTTGTGCATCTTCAAGAGCCTTAGCAAAATTTTCACCTTCATTAACAAGCGTAGCGATAACTTTATCGTTTTCTGCTCGTCTAAGTATTTCTGATGCCAACCTAGTTTTCTCAGGTGTTGTAGCTGCATCAAGAACACCTACGGCTATTCCGTCTTCTAAAGAATATTGTGTTTCGGCTATCTGCCCCATTGTTGAATCAAACTTTGCGAGCTGTTCGCCTAACTCTAAACTTTCTTCAAGTTGTATTCCTGCATTTTTAGAGTGTCGTCCAATTGCAATAACAAAGTCATTAAGAAACTCTGAGGTATATGCTTTTCCTTCACTTAAATTATGGATTCTTCCTAAAAATTTATATATCAAAGGAACTTTTATTTCAGGATGTACTTCAAAAGCCCCTTCATCACCAATTAATCTCTCAATATCTCCAGCAAAACGTGCTAACGAAGTATCTTCGGGTATCGATTCCCTTACAAATAATCCTCCATCCCACTTTGTGCACATATATTGGATTAATTCTTCAATAGTCGTAATTATAGCACTACTACCAAACGAAACTTGTTTTGCTGTTTTTGCCGAAGTTACAAAACAATCATTTTGTGGACTTCTTAAAAGGTTTGAATTATTCATTGGAGAATTAACGTTCATTCCGCTAAATTGCGGCTGACTGAACTGAAAATTTTGTTTTACCGCATTAATCATACTTTTACCTGCTTTCTTATTTTAATTTTTAATTACTAACAATATATTCAACGCTCCTGAATTTTTTTTTGTCGGGACGGCTATATTTTTGTTACAATTCGTTACATTTTTGTAATATTTGTCGGTAAAGTATTATAATACTTACATGTATCGTTTGTATCCATACTTCACTAATGACGGTTCCGTGGGGCTGTTTAGCAAAACTGAGGATGACATTTACCACTCTACCTATGGAGCACTGACCGAAAGCTGGCAAAAGTTTATTTTGCCGTCTCGTCTTGAGCAATATTTGTATGAACATAAACAAGTTAAAATTCTCGATATCTGCTACGGAATCGGCTACAACACGAAAACTGCACTGAATGTTTTTATCACAACCGCATTAAATGTTGAAAAATTTTTAGAAAATTCCGACAATTCTTTTTATGATATCGCGGCGATAGATACCGATAACATTTATGACACATGCCATGACATAAATTTAATGTCGCAAGAGGAAAATTTAATCCAAAAACAACGAATTGATAAAAACAGCGTTTGTAAAAGTATGTTGATTGACGCAGTTGATATTGATGATACCCTTATGATGCTTGCACCTTTTATTGCCGAGCCCAGAATGTTTAATTTTTCCAACGAAGATGTCGATGAATGCGACGATATTTTCCCTTGCGAAAATAAATTTAAATTTCAGCAGGTAAAAAATATTCGAAAATTTAAAAGAATTATCAAAAATGAATTTAAATTAAAAAAAGAAGTCTCAATAATTTTGCTTAAAAAAATGTTTGAAGCAAATCCCGAATTTTTTAACGATAAAAATTTACAGTCAATTTTGACCGATAAAAAATATACCCCTTTTTTAAGCCGATTTATGGTCAATTTTGCGAAATTTTATCAAAATTCGGAGTATGATTTACCCCAAATCGGTCAAAAACTAACCTTTTTACATAATATATATTATCGGTATATATCGAAAAGCTATAAAAATGCAAAAAAAATGCTTAGGGACAACGAAATTAAGCTTAATTTATATAATGAAGATGCCAGAAAGTTCATTATAACTACAAAAAACACATATAATTTTATCTTTCTTGACGCCTTTACACCTGCTAAATGCCCTACGTTGTGGACCGTAGACTTCTTTAGAGAATTGTTCGATAAACTTGAACCCGATGGAATGGTCTTGACTTACTCAAGTTCGGCCGCAGTTAGAAATGCATTTTTACAAAACGGATTTGCAGTAGGTAAAATTTATGACGAAGATTTGAAAAAATTCGTCGGTACAATTGCCGCAAAGAACAAATCATTAATAGATTACGAATTGGATGATAAAGACTTGGATTTGATAAACTCAAAAGCAGGAACGTGTTTTGAAGATGAAAATCTTAATTCGGATAAGACAAAAATAATTGAGAAGAGAATATCGGAAGTTAAAGAGAGTAACTTGGCTTCAAGTTCTCAGGTTCTGAAAGGGTACAAATAAATGCAAAAGCATTACGACGTTGTTGTTGTAGGCGGCGGCACAGCAGGCTGTGCCGCCGCCTACACTGCGGGCAAACTGGGCTTAACTACTTTGCTGATTGAAAAAAACATACATCTTGGCGGTTCAATTACCTCAGGACTTGTAATTCCGGCGATGAAAAGTTCCGGTAATCAAATTAATACTGATTTTTTCAATGCCTTAATTTTGGAATTGCAGGATTTGGGCGGGCAGGTGACTTATTTTGATAACCCGGGCTGGTTCAATCCCGAGCTTTGCAAAATTGCCCTAGACAGGCTTATGGCAAAAGCCAATGTAGAAGTACTATTTGATACACATGTTACAGCTATAGATATTACAGATAAAGTAATTAATGGTCTTACAATTACATCTCAAATGTTATCGGTATATATCGCGGCGACTAATATTGTAGATGCAACGGGAAATTGTGAGGTCGGAACGCTTGCAGGATGTACTTTTTTAGATGCTGAAAATAAATTTCAGCCGGTTTCGCTTAGGTTTGAGATGGGTGGTGTAGGCTTAAAGACTTTTGGTAAGTGGATTATGGACTATGATAAAGACAGCAATGTTACGACCTCAGCGGTTATAGGCGGTCAAGCACACCTTTCTACAGCGTTTACGGACAGTGGTGAGTGGGCTTTAGTGCCTATTTTTGAGGATGCAGTAGAGAATAATGTGCTAAAAGTCGAGGATACAGGTTATTTTCAGCTTTTTACAATACCGGGTAAGCCTGATGCAGTGGCTTTCAATTGCCCAAGGATTTATTCCAACCCTGAAATTAACCCTTTAGATAATGCACAAACCTCAGAAGCCTTGATAAAAGGGCGTGAAGCAATAATCAGACTTGCGAATTTTTGCAAAATTTACTTTCCCGGATTTAAAAACGCCTATATTTCCAACATAGCAGATGCACTTGGCGTAAGGGTTTCCAGAAGAATTAAGGGTAAATATATTTATACGGTAGAAGATTTAAGAAGCGGAAAAAAGTTTGATAATCCTGTGTTAGTGGGTAATTATCCGATTGATGTGCATTCAAACCGGCCTGAAAAATCTGTATTGGAGCATACAATGCAGGATTACCAACTGCCTGTTGAGGCTTTGATGTCGGCGGATTACGATAATCTTTTTGTGGCGGGGCGGTGCATTTCTGCGGATTTTTATGCTCAAGCAGCACTAAGAATCCAGCCAAGCTGCTTTTCCATGGGCGAAGGTGTGAGCAAGTATATTATATTCACCCGTAAGCTCTAATGTTATCAAGATTTACGGTTTGTTGTGCCTGCCATAAATCATATGCCATCTGTTCTTTTAGCCATATCTCAGGAGAGGTTTTAAAGCATTTTGCTATTTTTAATGCTGTTTCGGGCGTTATGGGAACTTTACAATTTACAATGTTAGATAAATGCTTACGGCTAATCCCCAGCATTAATGCCGTCTCGGATATGCTTAATCTTAGTTCCTTAATATATCCGTCCAATAATATTTCACCGGGGTGTGCAGGATTGTACATTTCCATAAAAATTCCTTTCTTAATGATAATCTTGGTAATTTACAACATAAACATCGCAGTTTTCAAACTTAAAGTTATTCGCCAATTTCCATTGACTTTCACTGACCAGTGGTTTCTTAATTCACCTTTTAGGGGATGCAACCTAAAGGCTGGAACATCCATATCTGATACCAGTGTAATTTGATTTAATCGTGTTAGTATAATTTTTATTTTTGCGGCTTGTTCACTTTGTATTCCTTTAGTAGAGCCTGTTAAATAAAAATGTTCTAAACCTTTATGCTTGAAACTTTTAATCATATTAACATTATAACCAAATTGGTTACGCTTGTCAAGGCTTATGCTGCTTTTCCATGGGCGAAGGCGTTGCTAAATATATAAAAAAATCCCACTTTAGTTAAAACAAACAAGTCACATGTCATTGCGAGGAGGCTTGCGTAGCAAGCCGACGTGGCAATCCAAGAAGCAAAAAGCAAAATGTAAAAAGTGAAGATTAAGCTCAATACTTTTTTCTTTTACCAGCAAAGCATAATGCTACATGCGTAAGCACGTAGATGAAGCTATCCCCGCATTGTCAAGTTCAGCATGACAAACAGTAAAAATGTGGGGCAAGCGAAGCTTGAATTATGGAATGCCCCTAGGGTAGCTGGGGGTTATTTACTTTTTTGGATTGCTTCGTCGCCCTGTTACACAGGGCTTCTCGCAATTGTAAAAGTCAAATAATTAGTTACATGATTTTTAAAATAAGTAGTTAAGAATCAGGAGGTAACTAAAATGACAAACAAAGAATTAATTTCAAAGACTTTAGCAAGGCGGATGATGGCT
>JAQVKX010000085.1 GCA_028694425.1 Candidatus Gastranaerophilales bacterium | reverse complement strand
TGATTTGGCAGATATGAATGAAGAATTGTTAAAATATATAGTATATTATAATGAACATCGGGGGCATTCGTCGTTGAACGGAAAAACCCCAAAACAGGTTGCAATCATGTAACTAATTATTTGACTTTTACAGCAATGACATCTTAACAAATTTGATAATTATTCAAATTAGTATTAAAATTAGAAAATAAATACTTTAGACATACGCTACTTGCGTCAACCTGAATTCATTTCATGGTCTAATCTAACTTACCATACAGATAAGATGCTGAAATCATTTCAGCATGACGCAAAGGGTAATTGCCTAAAGACAGTATACTAGGAGAAGGATATGAACACATATACAATTGAAGAAGTTACTGGAGTTGTAGACGGGCTTTTAAACAAAGTCGAGGATGCCAGAATTTCGAACATAGCTCCGCCTTTGCTTGCCGATGAAAATTCTTTGGCATTGGCATTGGGTGAAGAAGAAATCGATAATTTGTCCAAGACAAAGGCTAAAGCTGCACTTGTTCCGTTGGGAGTTAATATTGACACGCTTACCACAATTGAAGTTGAACGTCCAAGATTAGCGATGATGAAATTACTGAACATGTTTTACAAAGAGCCTGAAACTGAAACGGGAGTTCATTCTAAAGCAATCGTACATGAAAGTGCAAAACTTGGGAAAAATGTTTCAATCGGACCAAATGTCGTTATTTCAAAGAATGTTGAAATAGGTGATAATACAAAAATCATGGCAAATTCTTATATCGGAAGTGGTTCAACGATAGGAAGTAACTGCTTTTTCCATGCAAACGTAAACATCGGCGACAGAATTCAGGTCGGAAACAAAGTAATTTTGCATCATGGAGTATGTTTAGGTGCAGACGGTTTTAGTTTTGTTACCGAAAATCCGGATAATATCGAGCAGGCAAGAAAAGACGGAGCAATATCAGGAGAAAACACTTCCCATAAAATTTTTAAAATCCCGTCAATCGGTTCCGTAAAGATTTCCGATAATGTTGAAATCGGTGCAAACACAACCATAGACAGAGGAACAATTGAGGATACCGTCATAGGTGAAGATACAAAAATTGACGATCAGGTAATGATTGGTCACAACTGTAAAATCGGCAAAGGATGCATGATTATATCCCAAGTTGGTGTTGCAGGAAGCTGTGTAATTGGTGACAGAGTTGTTATTGCAGGTCAAGCCGGATTAGCAGATCACATTGAAATCGGAAATGATTGTATTATTACAGCAAAAGCCGGTGTTACAAAAAGTTTTCCAGAAAAAACAATTATTGTAGGTGCTCCGGCAGTGCCGAGAAAAGATTTTATTCGTCAACTTAAGATAATGAGAGATGCAGAAGAATTGATTGCAAAGTTCAAAAAATACGAACCGATGTTGAAAGCGTTTGAAGAAGAGACCGAAGGCAAAGAATAATGACAACTATATTGAAAGAAATAGAAATAACAGGAAAGAGCTTAATGAAAAACAGACAAAGCTGTGTAAGGGTTTTGCCTTCCAATGAAGGTTTTATAAGATTTTTTGTTGAAAATTCTTTGGAGCCGATAGTTGCAAATGTTGATAATGTTGTTTCGACAAACCACTGTATAACTCTCGGTATCAAAAGAAATAAAATTATGCTCACCGAACATTTTATGGCAGCGTGTGCCTTTTGCGGCATAAATTCAATTGACGTTCATATTTCAAAGCCAGAAATACCTATTTTAGACGGAAGTGCAAAAAAATGGGTTGCGTTATTTAACGAGGCAGGGATTGAGAAGGTCAAAAAGAAAGAGTTTTATACCGTTTCGGAGCCGGTTTATTACATTAACGGTAAGACACATCTGATTATTCTACCTGATGAAGAACTAAGTATAACTTATGCAGTGAATTATGACCATCCTGATTTAAAAAACAAATGGATTTCCCTTGACAAAAAAAATCTTAATGAGATTATTGAAGCAAGAACTTTTGGTTTTTTAAAAGATTTAAAAAAGTTTCAGCTTTTTGGTTTTGCACGGGGTGTAACTTATGAAAACACCGTAGGGCTTGATGGTGAAGGTTATACAACTGAGCTTAGAAGTGAATTTGAGCCGATAAAGCATAAAATATTGGATTTAATAGGTGACTTATACTTGACAGGCGTTAATCCGCTTGATTTAAAAGCACAGATAATTGTAAAAGAAGCCGGACATGCCGTGCATGTCAAAGCAGCAAAAATGTTAAAAGAAAAAATGAGAGGTAAGAAGTGACAGAAAAGAAAATAACGATGGATGTAACGGAACTTATGGAAATAATTCCACACAGATACCCGTTTTTATTGGTGGATAAGATTACAGAATGTGTTCCGGGCAAATACGCCAAGGGTTACAAGAATCTTACAATGAACGAAGAATTCTTTCAGGGACATTTTCCGAACAATCCTATAATGCCGGGCGTTTTGCAGTTGGAAGCAATGGCACAGTGCTCTGCACCGATTCTTTTAACTCTTGATGAGTATAAAGGCAAGCTGGCATTGTTTGCAAGTATCGAAAATGCAAGGTTCAAAAATATTGTAAAACCCGGCGACAGGTTTGATATAGAAGTCGAAATTACTAAATTAAGAGGATTTGTCGGAAAATGCCACGCAGTGGGCTATGTTGACGGCAAAGTAGTAGTAGAAGCAGATATGACAGTAGCAATGGTGAATAGTGAAAAGTGAACTTGAGGGAAAAGGTAAAGGGGAAAGGGGAAAAGTAAATAGTAAATGGTAAATAGGAAATAGGAAATAGAAAAATTTCAGTTCACTGCTCACTGTTCACTGCTCACTTTTAAAACTGTTCACCTTTTCACCTGTTCACCTTATAACCTAAAAGAAAGCGTGAAAAAAATGACAACAGATAAAACAGCAATTATACATAAATCGGCACAAATAGCGGATGATGCAATAATAGGACCTCATGTTATTATCGGGGAGAATGTTAAAATCGGAAGCGGTGTTAAAATTATCGCAAATGCTTATCTTGAATTTTGCGAAATCGGAGAAGGAACGGTTATAAGTCCTTTTGCCTCAATCGGTACACCTCCGCAGGATTTAGGTTACAAAAACGAACCGACAAAAGTTATTTTGGGTAAAAATTGTTTAATAAAGGAAAATGTAACAATAAACCGTGCATCCGGCGAGGGTAATGTAACAGCTATAGGCGACAAATGTTTGCTAATGGTAGGTGCTCACGTTGCACATAATTGTCACCTGGCGAATGAAGTTATTTTGGCAAATTTAGTAACATTAGGCGGGCATGTCAGTGTAGGTTTCGGAGCTTTTATCGGCGGAATGGGAGTTTATCATCAACATATCAGAATTGGTGAAATGTGCATAATCAGCGGTTTTTCTGCGGCTCGTCAAGACATTTTACCATTTTCCAAAAACGACGGATGCCCTGCATCCGCTACCGGACTGAACGTAATTGCTCTCAAGCGGCGTGGTGTATCCCAAGAAGAGAGGACAACAATAAATGAAGCTTTTAAATTATTAATTTCACCTGAATATAACACTACTCAAGCAATAGAAAAAATCAAAAAAGAAGTTAAAATTAACAAACAGATTGAAACAATGATTGATTTTATTCAATCTTCAAAACGTGGCGTTTCGCTTAAGACACATAAAGTCAGGTTTAGAACAAATGAAGAAAACAGTGAGGTATGCAATGGCTGACATTTGGGAAAAATATGCAGCGGTACTAGTCGATTATTCGACAGAAGTTAAAAAGGGTGATTTGGTTTTAATAAGAGCAACAAGTCCTATGGCAGAGGATTTAGTCAAAGCTGTTTACAGAAGGGTTATCCAAAAAGGCGCAAACCCTGTTTTGCGTACTTCTATTTGCGATATGTCGGATATTTTTATCAAATATGCCGGTGATGAGCAATTGGATTATGTTGACCCGATGACCAGATTAGAATACGAAAAAGTCGATAAATACATTTCAATAGGTGCTCCGCTGAACGTTAAGAACATGGCAAGAGCAGATAAAACAAAACTTGCAAGACGTTCAAAAGCAACGAGGGAACTTTCCGAGCTTCTCCTTTCCCGTGCCGCTAAAGGTGAAGCAAGCTGGGTTATTGCGGATGTGCCGACAAACGGGCTTGCTCAGGAAGCAAAAATGTCTTTTGACGAATACAGCGAATTTTTGTTCAACGCTTGTTTCTTAAACCTTGACGACCCTGTTGCAAGGCTTAAAGAGATGGACAAAGAACAAAAAAAATGGACTGAATACCTTAATAATACAAGTAAATTAAGGATTGTAGGAGAAAGAACGGATATAACTTTCTCAACAGCAGGCAGAAAATGGGTCAGCTGTTCGGGTTTAAATAACTACCCTGACGGTGAAGTCTTTACTTCTCCTGTGGAAGACAGTGCCAACGGTGAGATTTATTTTGATTTCCCTGCAATTTACAGAGGGAATGAAGCACATAAGATTTGGATGCGGCTTGAAAACGGCAAGGTTGTTGAAACCCGTGCAGAAAAAGGCGAAGAGTTTTTAAACGCAATGCTTGATATGGATGAGGGTTCAAGGTTTGTAGGCGAAATTGCGGTAGGGACAAATGAAATGATTCAGGATGTAACCGGAAATATTCTGTTTGACGAAAAAATCGGCGGTTCAATCCATATGGCAGTAGGTTCATCTTATCCGGAGACAGGCGGAAAGAATGTCTCAGGACTTCACTGGGATATAATCAAAAACATGAAAAGTGCAAACGGCAACGGCGGCGAAATTTACGCCGATGATGTTCTAATTTACCAAAACGGGAAGTTTCTTATTTGATTGTTATTATTCCGTTTTGAATTCTCAAAAACCTTTTTATTTCTGTAGCAAGGGCTTCTATTTTTTCTTTATCACTAAGTTGTAAATTTTTCGGAATATTTGGATCAAAAACAAATCCAAATCCACAACTATAGTTGTTTTTAAAGTTACCGTAAATTCGATTTTCATGGGGATTTATTTCAAATTGCAATGAACCTTCATAAATAGCAAGTCTTTGCTTTAAAATCCTTTGTATACAATCTGTATTTAAAGCGCTACGTAACAAGTCCATTGTTCCTAGTGCAGGTATAGGAATAGGAGTATGAATCTCACCTATGCAGTCACAAAAAATAGAAGGTTTTAATTTATACCAACCAAAAGACGTTTTTGACCCACTACCTGTTTTATAAGGATTTACCGATTGTAATGCTGTAATTCTCATAATATTATTCCTCCTGTATTTTCTATAATATTGTAAAACATGAGAATAAAAAAATTTGCAGGGTTATCAAGAAAATTTTAACATTTTGTAATATTTACTCTAAAAATAAGGGTGTTCACTTAGGATAGAACAGACACACCGAGATTGTCATCCTGAACTTGTTTCAGGATCTGACCAACGTAGCACACTTGATAGATGCTGAGCTCTGCAGGCAGGGTCACACGCTTCGGATACCTCAGCGGTTCCCTTTGTCAATAAATTCAGCATGACACTTTTGTTGGTTCTATTAGTTCAATGTATAATCAATTTGCTATAATCATTCCAAATCCAGTTTTGCAATTTTAACGTTGAAAACGCTTTCGATGTCGATACCGTTGAGAATATCGGTTATCAAATCATTCGGATTTATCTTTTTCGTATCATCAAAATGCCTCACAACCCCAAGAATTTTTGCATCCGAATACTCTTCAACCAACCTTGGAATCGTCTTTAAATTTACATCGCTTGAACTTTCAGGATAATCATTAATAATAACTCCCCTGACTTTTAGACCTTTTGTCCGGGCATGGTTAATTGTTAAAAGAGTTTGGTTAATTGTACCGGATGTCGGTTTTATAACAATTACAGCAGGCAAATCAAGGGTTTTTATTACATCGGAAATCAAAAGATTTTTCCCGACAGGCGTCATAATTCCGCCTGTACTCTCGACAATTGTACAGTCATGCTCTTGTATAATCGCTTCGTAATCTTTTTTTACGGCATTTTTGTTAATGTTTATACCCTCATTTTCAGCGGCAATCACAGGAATTAAGGCTTCTTTAAGCAGATAAGTCGAATAGGTTTTAATGTAAGGGTCGATGTTTTTAACAAAAAGCAGGTCAGGTGACTGCATAAAGCCGTCTTTACCTAAAGCCCCCGTCTGTATGGGCTTATAAACACACGTTAAGTAGCCCAAACTTTGCATTGTGGCAGCCAACCCTGCGGTTATAAAAGTTTTTCCGACATTAATATCTGAACCTGTAATGAAAATGTTAAGCATAAAATTATTATAAGAGGTAAAAGGTAAAAGGTAAAGGGAAAATGATTTAGGTTATAAGGTGAACAGGTGAAATTTTGTTTTCTACGCATCTACGCCTCCACGCATCTTGTCTTCTTTCCTATTCCCCTTTTTGCCCAAATTAACATTTGTAAATATTTTTGTAAACTCATGCAATTTTTTTGTAGGAAAATACTTTATTAATATATAGCGGATTTTGGCAAGAGTGATGCCGAGGCGAAGCCGAGCAAACTCGTCCCAGTGAAAAATCTGATGAAGTGAAGGTTTTTGTGAAGCAAAACCGAAACGGAATATAAGATTTTGAACCGCCAATAATCCAAGACAAGGTAGTGGAATTTTTGTAGGTAGTATTAAAATGGCAGATCCGATTACATCAATAGTCCAATCAGGTTTATTTTGTTATAGAAGCGGCGAAAAGTTCGAAAAAGGTCATGTAGGTCGTGGACCTGTCGTTGTAGGTCAATTTGTAAACGCTTTAAAAAGTGCTTGTAAACTTGACGGTAAATTAGGACAAGGTGCTCAAGCAGCTATGGGAGTTTTAACTAAGGCGGCCGGCAATGATAAGTTACTTGAAGGTGCAGGTAAAGTAGCGGGCTTTGCAGCAAAAAATGTTAACCCGCTAATTTGTGTTTCTTCAGGTATTGATGTTTTAATGTCAGATGATCCGGAAGCCACATTGGTTAAAAATGGTATAGCATTGGGAGCTATGTTTGGGGCCGAACATTTAATGAAAAAACATATGGCTGATATTCCTAAAATAAGAGGCGTTGATAAAATTGCAAAAAGTGTAATAAAATTTTCTGAAACTCATGCCCATGCAAAAGGTCTTCCAGCGGTGCTTCATGGTGCTGCTTTTGTTGCAGGTTCTTGCTTAGCTTACGGTGCAGGTGAAAAATTCGGCAAATTGCTTTTAGGAGAACGAGGTAAACGGGAAACAGCAAACAGGAAACAGTAAACAGGAAACAGAAACAGGGAACGGTAAAGAAGACAAGATGCGTGGATGCGTGGATGCGTAGATGCGTAGAAAACAAAACTGTTAACCCATTCACCTGTTCACCTTATAACCCAAAGCATTTCCCCTTTACCTTTTACCTTTTACCTCTTATAATATTGTCATGAGGAAATTTTTAGTTTTAACAGTAGCTTTGGGAATACAATTTATATTTGTCATGCCATGTTTTGCAATAAAAATAGGTCTTGTTAACGGTGCATCACGGGTAGGAGTAGGAACATCAACTCAAGGGCAGATTATTAACGCCAATACAAATAAACTTATATACACATTGTCTGCAATGAAGGCTTATGAATTAAGAGCTTACCATGACAGCATTGCAATAAGGATTTCAGGCGATTATTATAACCTCAAAACAAATTATGCCGTGATTAAACCGGCACAAAATGCCTTTATAAGCACAAAAGGCAAATGGTACAGAGGATTTTTTATTGTTTACAACAGAAACGGAGCTCTTACAGTAATAAATCATGTTGATATAGAAGATTATATCAAGGGCGTCGTACCTTCTGAAATGCCCTCCGGTTGGTGCTATGAAGCACATAAAGCACAAGCAATCGCCGCAAGAAGTTACGCCCTTGCAAATATCGGAAAGCGTGCAAGCTGCGGCTATGATTTAAAAGATACACCCGAAGATCAGGCTTACGGGGGTGCAAGTGCGGAATCCGCAAGAACAAATAAAGCAGTAGAAGATACAAAAAATATTGTTTTAATATATGACCTTAAGATAATACCTGCTTACTATTCGGCATCAGCAGGCGGTCAAACCTCAAGCTCAGCAGATGTCTGGATTAAAAATCTCCCTTATTTAAAGTCGGTACCTTCATTTGACAATAATATTAAAAAAAACGGGCATGGAGTTGGCATGTCGCAGCATGGTGCAAACAATTTAGCAAAAAACGGGTACAATTCATACCAAATTTTGCAATATTTTTATAAAGGCGTTCAATTTGCAAGGATTAATCCGGATTATTACAAGTAATCGTGAAAATACTTTACAGAAAAGAGTTTTCACGATTTTGCATAACGTTATTTTTTGTATTTAATCCTACATTTATTAAGTATCTTTAAGATTTTTGGATAATATTTTTGAAAATACCTTGCCAAAAGTGAATAAATGGGTATAATTATCATGGTTGTCCTCGTTAAATCGAGGCAGAGGTAGTAAAAACCGCTTTGACAGATTTATGTCTCTCCTTTATGTTAACGAGGAAGTTGTTAATGACTACGTTTAGGTCAGAAAGAAGTGTCAATGCAGGTAAAAAAAGGAGGTTCTATATGAACAAAGAAGAATTGGTAAAAGAAGTCTCAAAAAAAGCGAAAGTTTCTCAAAAAGCTGCTGCGGATGTTATTGCTGCTGCATTAGAAACAATTGAAAAAACTGTTGCTAAAGGTAAAAAAGTAACATTAGTAGGCTTCGGAACATTCGAACCACGCAAAAGAGCTGCTAGAACAGGACGTAACCCTCAAACAGGTGCTGTTCTTAAAATTGCTGCTAAAACTGTTCCTGCTTTCTCTGCAGGTAAAAAATTCAAAGAACTTGTTAGATAATTCAAGTTATTTAATTTTAATAGGGGCAAAAAATCTTTGATTTTTTGCCCCTATTTTTTATGTTATTAATACTATACTCAAAATAAAAACAAGATTCTCTTTTTCTTGGATTGCTGCGTCGCTTGCTTCGCAAGCTCCTCGCAATGACTTAAAGGCAATCATAGCATGTCATTGCTGTAAAAGTCAAATAATTAGTTACATGATTTTTAAAATAAGTAGTTAAGAATCAGGAGGTAACTAAAATGACAAACAAAGAATTAATTTCAAAGACTTTAGCAAGGCGGATGATGG
>JAQVKX010000084.1 GCA_028694425.1 Candidatus Gastranaerophilales bacterium | reverse complement strand
AGAGGTCTGTTTTCGATTTGAGCGGGAAATCGCGAAAATCAGAAAACAGGGTGAGGGAAGGACTCCGTTTTGAGTTGACTAAATGTCAAGTCAAAATGGAGGGGCAACTGGTATATGTTTTTTAACCCCTCACCCAATTTTTCTAATGCTCATTCTTCGCATTGAAAAATCTCCCTCTCCCTCAAGGGGCGAGGGTACGCTGGGCGTGCGTTTTAACCATAATTGATTTGACCTGAGTAGATACTTCGCTCGTAACTAATCACCAGAAATCAATCTCATGCAAATAGAGTATGAAAATTTGTCATGAAGTGTTAAATTTATTACATGATAGACGAAAGATGCAAAGATTGTTCACTGTTTTTGGAGCTTCAAGAATTAAAGAAGATTGTTCTTGAGCAGCAAAAAAAACTTGATTATTTAAAAAAAGAACTTGAAAAATACAAAAAACCACCTAAAAATCCCAACAACAGTTCAATTCCTTCTTCTAAAGATTTGTGGACTAAAAAATATCCCAAAAGACCTTCTTCTAATCTTAAAGTAGGTGGTCAATTTGGGCATGAAGGTAAAAATAAATCTTTTTTCGATAATGTTGATGAAATTATTTCGATAAATCATACAACCTGCCAATATTGTGGATGTGAACATTTTATTGACCAAAATAATAATACCCAAAAACGTCAACTGGTTGATATCACAGAGATTAAACCATATGTTATCGAATATCAAAGAAAAGACCTGATTTGTGCTAATTGCAAACGTAAAAACAAAGGAAACTTCCCGATAAAAGGGAATGTTGAACTCGGTGAAAATATTGAAAAATTAATTGCGTATTTTAATGTTCAACATCATATTAGCTATGACAGATTAACTCAAATATTTAATGAAGTATTTGGACTTAAAGTTGCATATGGGACAGTGGATAAAAAAATTAAAAAAATAAGTGAATATTTAAAACCGCATAATGAAAGCATTTTAGAAGGATTAAAAAGCAGTTCTGTCATTGGTTCAGACGAAACAGGGATGAGGATAAACAAAACAAATTCATATGTTTGGACATTTCAAAATGATAAATATTCATATTTTACAAGTGCAAAGAATAGAGGATTTAACACTGTTAAGGAGACTATCGGCGATGAATTTGATGGAGTTTGGATAAGTGATAGATTTGGAGCACAATTAAAAATAAAATCACAACATCAATTATGCTTAGAGGATGCGGAAAAATTCGAAAAATGACAATTTTTCGCAATTTTTCAAATCCGACCTAAGAAGTGCTAATCCCATACCGGCTGCGGGATAGCCGGCGGTATGGGATTAAGCCGGACAACGGAGATTGCGAGAAAAATTTTAATTTTTCCGCAAGCTCTTAGCACATTTAAAGAGGGATTGCACATATATTGAAGAATTAGAACAATCAAAATGGGCAAAAGAATTGAGAATACTTTTTGAAGAGAGTATAAAATTTAAAAATAAAGCAGGAGAATCCTACAATCCACTGAAAGCTGAGATTTTTTTAGAGAAGCGAAAATTTAAAGAGAGGTTGGAAGAATTATTCAAAGAAATGCCCGAGAAAAGAGAAGAAAAGCGATTGTATAGTCAATTATACAATAAGCGGCATCAGATATTGCTATTTTTGGAAGACATCGGGATACCTCCGACAAATAATGGTTCAGAGCAAGCCCTGCGGAATCGAGTAACAAAGAGAAAAGTATCTGGCTGTTTTAGAAGTGAGACAGGAGCATATTGAGACCACTGCACAAGTCCAAAATTTTTAATTTTGAGACTTTGCAGGGGGCGACCTTGCAAAAGTGAGAAACGGCGGAAAATCGCACTTTTTCGCCGTTTTGACACTAGACGTCATGAGACTTTGCTCAAGGACATTTTTGTAAGAAAATGGACTTGTGCATTAGTCTCATATTGTAATGACAGAATAGCGAGCGTAATTGAGACTGCCAAAAAGCAAGGTATTAATATTTTACATGCTCTATCCCCAAATTTTTCTTTTGCCTAATTTCTGGTGATTAGTTACCCTAAAAAAACGAATTGTAACAAAATATTACAAAATATTTTTAAAAAAGCTCATAAAAAGGCAATTTCTCATTAGTATATACCTTTATATATATAACAATATATACTTATAAGGAAAGAGAAGATGTTATTATTAGCACCAACACCTACAACAAATGAAAAACAAGGCAGCGGAAGATATTCTACTTTAAGGAGAAGAAAAAAACAAAAAAAATCCGATAAGCCGAAAGAATTTTCTTATTTAGCTAAAAATACAGATTTAACAATGCAATTCAGCCATTCCAGAGACCCTATTTATTTTGCTTTTGAATATTTAGAAAGAAAAAGCTTAGGGCAGTTGATGGAAGAATTTGTTAAGGATTCTTTCTTTGAAATCGCAAATTTTGTTTCAAAAACCGTAAAATAGTGAATGGTGAAAAGAAGTTGAACAGGTAACGGTAAAGAAGACAAGATGCGTAGATGCGTGGAGGCGTAGTTTTTAAACGAAACTGTTTACCTGTTCACCTTATAATCTTATAACCTAAATCATTTCCCCTTTACCTTTTCCCTTTTCATCCCCCCAGCTCTTGAGCTTTTTGGGCTGTTTTTTTAATTGTTTCGAAAAATAATTCTTTTAAATTTGCATTTTCCATAAAATCAACTCCGACTTGTGTGCAGCCTCCTTTTGTCGCTATATCGGCAATTAATTCTTCCGGGGATAAATCGCTTTCAAGCATTAACTTTGCAGAACCAATGGCTGTTTGAATGCTTAACAGAAGTGCTTTTTCATATTCCAAACCCAATTTTTCCCCTGCACGTGCAATATCGTTTATGGTTTTGTAAAAAAATGCCGGACCTGAGCCTGAAATCGCTGTTAAAATGTCAATTTTGTCTTCTTCAACAATTATGCATTTCCCGATTTTAGACAAAAATTCTTTTATAAAATCAACTTGTTCGTCTTTTGCGAATTTACCTCTTGCAATTCCGCTCATACCTTCCAAAATCATAGCGGGAGCGTTTGGCATTACCCTGATTACAGAGATTTCAAATCCGATTTCATCCTCGATTGTTTTTGTACTTATCCCGGCGGCAATTGAGACTATTACTTTATCCTTATTTAAATCGGTTTTTACTTCTTTTAAAACATCTTTAATATAATTAGGCTTCGTTGCAAGGAAAATAACATCTGAATTTTGAACAACTTTGTTATTATCGGTAAAAACTTTTATTTTTAATTCGTTTTTTTTCTTATTTGCAAATTCTTCACTGATTTCCGATGCACAAATATTTTCCGGCTCCAAGAAATTTGAGCTTACCCCCCCCTTTATTATGGCACTTGCCATTTTTCCGCATCCGATAAATCCTATTTTAACTTTTTTGTTCATATTATTTAACCTTATAGTTTAGTACCGTTGACTATTTTGTTATTTTGCAATAATATTAATATACTACAAAGGAGAAAAAAATGAGACGTACACTAGAAGGAACAAAAATAAAAAGGCAAAGAGTCAGCGGATTTAGAGCAAGAATGGCAACACCGGGCGGTGCAGAAGTTTTAAACAGACGAAGAGCTAAAGGTCGTCATAAAATTGCTGTTACAGGTAGCAAAAGAGCCTAAATTTATCACTTTACAGACTTGACAAGATTTCAATTTCGGGCGATACTTTTTATTGTATAGCTTGGAGGGAAAAATGTCTGAAGAGTTTCATACTTTTGAAGAATCGTTAAAAGAATTTTTGACTGAAGAGCAATCTGACAGTTATTCTTCTCGTAACGCAAATTTTTATAAATATAATAACTTACGGATATACATGGATCCCAAAAAGAATAAAACCCCGCATTTTATTATCCGAATAGGCATTTCTGAGGCGATTTACAGTATATCACAGGGGGAAAAAATCTCAGGCAGCCTTGGTCCTGATGAAAGAGCAATCCGCAGATGGCTTGACAGGTATTTTACCAGAATGGACTTTTTGTCTTTAACCTGGAAGAAGAACATGAAACCTAAACCTGTTACTATGCGTGATGATTTGGATGATTAGTATAACTAAAAATATAACTTAGTTTTTTAATTCGGTTCCAGATGTATTGTAATGTCTGTGTTTTGCAGGATTGCTTCTATTTTTTCTTCTATTTCGTCGCAAAGTTTGTGGGAAGTGCTTATATGCATTGTTTTTTCAACGATTAAAGTTATTTCTATGTTTTTTTTAAGTCCTGTTTTTCTTGTTCGTAAATTCTTTAAAGCAATTACGCCATTTTGCAGGTAATTATTTACAACATCTTTGATTTGAAGGTTTTCTTGTTCGCTAAGAGATGTATCAAGCAAACCCCTTTTTGCTTCATCACAAATTTTATAACCTGCAAGAAAAACTATAACTGCAACAATAATTGCTATAATCGGGTCAAAAATAGGATTCCCCGTAACTTTTACAAATAAAAGACCTACAAATACAGCTAATGAAGAATAAACATCCGTTCTTAAATGCTCTCCATCCGCATAAAGTGCAGTTGAACCGGTTTTTTTAGCTGTTTTAAATAAATAAGTACTTACCAAAATGTTTGCGAAAATAGAAATAAACATTACAATCAGACCAATATTTGCATCTATCTTTAATGTATGTGCAAAAACAATTTTTTTTAGAGCTTCATAAACTATATAAAAAGCTGCAAGAATTATTAAAATTCCTTCAATTAAACTTGCAAAATCTTCATACTTTCCATGCCCGAAATGATGGTCTTCATCGGCAGGTTTGGAAGATTCCGTTACGGAAAAAAACGTTATTACTGATGCCAATAAATCAGAAGACGAGTGAATAGCTTCTGAAATAATACCTATACTTCCCGATAAAATCCCAGCAATAAACTTTAATGCTATCAATGTTGAATTTGATAATATAGATAGCATTGCTGCAAATTTTTTCTCTTTTAAAAACTTTTTTTCCAACAAATTATCCTTTTACTCGGAAATATCTATATATCGCCCTTGTTTTTCTTGTGCATGTATGGAATATGCCGAGCTTATTTTAACTTTCTTTTTTGTCACATTTAATTCTTTTCCGACTTCATTTTGGAGCTCTTTTAATGAGTTCAGAATCTTATGCTCATTGTCTTTTATTTTATTTTCCATTAAATTTAGTTTTTGTCTTTGTTCAGGGGTAAAATCTACGGTATTCCTTGCTGCCAAAAGTTTTTTTATAATTTTATCTTTATGTTTCAATTTTAAAATAGCGGTTTCATAGTCTTCTTTATCTATCAGGTTATTAATTTCTTCTGCTAAACAGGAAAACTCGTTATAAATCAGTTCAAGATCTTTGAATTGTGTCATTACAAGTCCTCGTCATCTTCTTCATCTTCGTCGTAATCATCATCTTCTTCATAATCATCTTCTTCGTTTTCAGCTTTTACATATTTATCTTCTACAATATGAGTGTCTCGGCTGTCATCTTCAGGTTCATCATCAAGCAAATTAGCTCCTTTTTCGGCACTTGCAATTTCTATTGCTTTTAACCAAGTATCTCTCAAACCGGTTAAATGATGCAAAACCTCTTCTACTTTTGTGAGGTTTTTGCTTATTCCCGCATCAACCAAAGTTTTATAATAGTAACTGTAAAGTTCATATAAGTTTTGTGCGAATTTACCGCCGCGTTCCATGTCAAGAGAATTCATAAATTCAATGATAATCTTTTCACAGCTTACCAAACTATGATGAAACAACCCTAAATCGCCTATGTTTAGACCATGTTTTGCTTTATTTAAAAACTGTATTGCTCCATCATATAATAATATAAGCAATTTTTCAGGTGTTGCAGTTTCTACTTGATTCTTTTTATATTGTTTTAAATATGGATTTACTGTACTCATTTTTGTTTTACCCTCTTGCTATATTTTCCTGTTGACTAAAATTCCTGAAGCGTTATCCAATTTTGAGACAACACTAATTAAATCTTCTGCCCGTATTGTTTCGAGAACACTTTCTTCTTTATTATTATAAAGTTCTATTAATTCATCATTATAGTTTATTCTTAAAGAAAAGTCTTTGGGATTTGTGTTTCCGAATTTTTTATCAATTAAATCATCTTCTTCTTTGGTGGTATTTTTTTTATTTTTATTTTTTTTACGTTTTTCAAATCCATCATCAAAAGCATTTTCTTCTTCGTTTTCTTCTTTTCGTTTAACATCACCGTCTTCTGCCAGACCTGTAACATCTTTTATTTTTATTTCAAATTCTTTAGCTGCGATTTGTTCGGCTTGATTTGCCATCTGTGCAGATGTCAATTCGGCATTAAGCCCCAGATTCCCCATTGCAAAGCCGTCTAGTCCCACGCTACCCCACTTTAAAATAATTTTACCCGATTATGTTAATATTATAATATATAATTATCAAAAAGTGAAGCAAAATGAATAATTACTCTCCCTTAAAACTGCTTGAATATATTAGAGACGGATTGGTTGAACAGGAACATTTCGGTTTTTTGTTGAGGATTAAGACAGATAATAAAGTTATAAAAACCGGTAACGACAACAATTACCCGTTCTTTTTGCGTTCCTGTGCCAAGCCCCTACAAGCTGCTTTGATAATTGATTATGAGCTTGATAAATTTTACAATATGACGTCAGAAGAGATTGCGATATGCTGTGCATCACATGCCGGTGAGCCTTGCCATGTCAAAACGGTAAAAAGTTTTTTAGACAAAACAGGATTTGATGAGAGTTATTTAAAATGCGGATTGCATAAGCCTTTGAGCAAAACAGAACAGAATAAACTGATTTTAACGGGAGAAAAAGAAAATATTTTACAAAATAACTGTTCGGGAAAGCATACCATGATGCTTGCGATTTGTAAAAAAATGGGTTGGGAAGTAAATGATTATTACAAAGTTGAACATCCTTTGCAAATTGCAATAAAGAATAAGATTTATGAACTTTGTGAAGGATCTCCCTCCCCCCTTGAGGGGGAGGGATGGGGTGGGGGGCATTATCCATCAACCAAAGACGGATGCGGCGTGCCGATTTACGCCATGCCTTTGAAAAATATGGTTTACGGGTATTTAAACTTATTTTTAGACTCGAAATATGTAAAAATTAAAGAAGCATTTATAAATAATCCTTATTTAATAGGCGGAGAAGACAGGCTTGATACTGCGATTATGGAAGCGAATAAAAATTTAATTGCCAAAGTAGGTGCCGGCGGGTTATGTATTGTTATAAATTTGGAGACAAAAGAAGGTTTGATTATAAAAATCATGGATTGTGATATGAAAGCCCGTGCAATCTGTTTGATTGAAGCTTTAAGCCAACTCGGCTGGCTTGACGAAAAAATGCTTAAAAATGATTTAATTAAAAATCAAAACAAAAAAGATATTTTAACTTTGCATGGTGATAAAATCGGGGAAGCGAAATTTAAGGGAATGGAAAATTGAAAATGGAAAATGGAAAATTTTTCTTTACGCTTCACGCTTCATGCTTCACTTAATTAAACTTTGCAACTTTTCAACTATTCAACTTTTAAAATAATTTTCAATTTTCCATTTAAATAGCTTGTTTTATTGCTTCCATCATACTGTTTTCGGACGCCGAGTTTTTCCCTGCAATATCAAAAGCCGTACCATGACAAGGCGAAGTCCTTATTACATCAAGCCCGATTGTCATATTGACCGTTTTTTCGCTCGCTACTGTCTTAATCGGGATTAATCCCTGATCATGGTAACAAGCTATATAACAAGAGGGCAGGAGGTCAAGAGGGCAAGAAGGCAAGAAGCTGTTTCCTGTTCTCTGTTTCCTGTTTCCTGTTAAGTAATTTTTTGCGGCTTTAATAAATAATGTGTCGGCAGGAATAGGATTTGTAATGTCAATTCCTTTTGCTCTTAACTCATTTACTGCCGGCTGCAAAATTTCAATTTCTTCCCGCCCCAAAATACCGCCTTCGCCGGCATGCGGGTTAAATCCGCATAACGCAAATTTTGGGGTGTTTATTTTAAATTTCTCTTTAAAAAACTTATCTAAATCAGATATTTTCTTAATCACTTCATCTTTTGTCAAGCTAATTTCCTTTAAAGAAACATGTCTTGTCAAAAGTAAAACCCTGAAATCATTTGCAACAAAAAGCATTTCGGCATGCTGTCCGTTGTGTGCCAAAAAATGTTGCAAAATCTCTGTTTGACCGTTAAATTTATGTCCTGCAAGATGCATAGCTTCTTTTGAA
The DNA here is from genome assembly GCA_028694425.1 of Candidatus Gastranaerophilales bacterium. Taxonomy (GTDB): domain Bacteria; phylum Cyanobacteriota; class Vampirovibrionia; order Gastranaerophilales; family Gastranaerophilaceae; genus JAQVKX01. Next base: position 1,313 of record JAQVKX010000084.1, on the reverse strand, counting down.
GTCGGAGCGGTAACGATTGAGTCAATTTCACCGTTTTTTGCAATTTCGCATGCTTTTTTCAATGCTTGGAAACTGAATTCCCCGCTTACTTTGGTTAATTCGCCGGGCTGGATATTATTTTTATCAAAAGGAATTTCAATAATTTGATGTTGTTGGGGTAGAAACCCCAACCTACTGCCATAAAATTCTAAAATTTCTGTATTTGAAACTAAAATGACATTTTCCTTCGGCAGATTAAGACGCTTGAGGGCTTTTATTGTAACCTCTGCCCCAATTCCGTTAACATCACCTGTTGTTATTGCTATTTTTTTGGTTGATTTCATATATTCGCTCATCGTCACCCTGAACTTGTTTCAGGGTCTAACCAATATACTATGATTGTATAAAATAAAAACTACTCATGTTTTTCAAAATATTTCAGAATATCAATTAAGGTATTTGAAGTACCGAGGTTGCCTGACTTAGCGACAATCCATTGTGCTTTGTGGTCAATGCTTAGGGCTATTGCCGGTGCGACTTCGTCTACAAGCTGAAGCTGAAGAGAATCAATTGCAGAGCAGCATTTATAAGAAGTTTCTCCGCCCAAAGTTATTAAAATCACATCTCTTTTGCTTACAACAACCTTTGTAAGTTCTGCAAGAAAATCGGTAATCATTGAAGCAAGTTTCGGTTTTGTAAGTTCTGCACTCAGGCATTCATCCGAGAAACCGTCGAAATCTTTTATCAGGTAAGAAGTATTAACAACTACAATATTATTTTGTCCGAGGTTATTTGTAACTCTGTTTACCAGTTCATTATCTACACCTGCAAGGATAGTTTTTAAATCCAAATTAATAAAGTATACATTATTAAAATCATCGCTGTCTGACAGTTTTTTCAACTGACTTTCCGTAATTTGTGTTGCACTTCCTGAGACAATTAATTTAGGTAATTCAGGAATGGTTTTGGAAACATATTGGTTTTTTAATTCAGGCAGCCAAATGTTGCCGAGAACTTGAGCACAAGCCGCAGAGCCTGTAGGCAAAATATTATAATCAGATTTATTAATTGCCAGAACAATTTGTTCAATATCGGTTATAGAAACGGCATCTGCAACAATTAATTTTTTACCCTGCCCGATAAGTTCGTTAATTTTAAATAAAATAGGTCCGGCTCCGTTCATAACGGTTGAAAGTTCGATTAAGCCCACAAGGTGTTTGTTTTCTTCATCCAATTGACTTTCAAGCAAAGTCGGGACATGAGATTCAAAAATAGGTGAATGAACGTCTCTTGCAAGCTCTGTCCGCTCAATCGGTACTCCTTTTAGAAGATGG
>JAQVKX010000083.1 GCA_028694425.1 Candidatus Gastranaerophilales bacterium | reverse complement strand
CAACCGAGGCTTTTGCAAATAATCTTGAAAAATACATAAAAGTCGCAAAACGTTGTACTTCAACCAATTTAACCGATTGTTTTGTCTCAACGTTTAAAAGCTCGGGCGGAACAGAGGTTACGACAAGCGATTTAACGGACGGAGCTGATTTAGGACATTCAACCTGGACACAGGCGACTGTCGGACTTAGCTTCGCAGACGGCACAAACGCCATAATCGCCTACGATCCGAGTTGTGCGTACTTGGACTGGGTGAACAGCGGAAGTGCAATTTACAGCGACAGCGGGAACACTGCAAAAAGTTTTGTTCCCGGCGAAACAACGGCTTGCGTGGCGATAGTTTACGATATAAACGGCAATCAAAAACCGAATACGGTGGGCAAAGACATCGGCGAACTCAATGCCGTACTGGGAGATGACGACTGTGTGCAGATTGGAAGCTTGTGTGTTTCTAAAGCCAATGTAACTTACAGTGCAATAGATACAACCACCGACAAAACCTATGATAGTAGTCCTTGTGGTGCATTCCCTGATAACCCGAATTGTGCAAATAATACATGGGCTGGTGCAGTAAAAGCATGTGATGATTTAGGTATGCACCTTCCTACACTTGCAGAGTTAACAATAATATCTAATGCAATTAATAAAAATTCGGGCATTAAATCATTAATTGCAACGTCCGGATACTACTGGTCGACAACCCCGTGCTACGTGAATTATGATGTATATTCCAGATATTTACCAGGTGGTCAACGTATCAACTTTGTTAAAAGTACTAATTTACGTGCCCGTTGTGTCAAGTAAGTTAATTATTTAAATTATTTTGCTTTTCTTCGCCAAAAAGCGTTGATATTGTTGGTTTTTACCGTATCCCAGCATCATTCCCAAAATAAAATCCTCTTCTACCGTTAAATTATTCAATTTTTCGCATGAAAACTGTTTAATAATCTCAATGCATTCCGGTTTTCCGAAAAATACATTAATTTTATTATTTTCCAACGGGCATATTAAATGATTAATCTTCTGATTGTTCAATGATGTCTTAATTTTTTCCTCAAATTTATCCGAACATGTCAACAGACATAAATCCCTCAACTCTTTTTGATATTCATACACCAGCTGATAAAATACTTTCATAAATCCTCTTTTGGTTTATAAGTCGATAAGTTTATCAGTTAGAATTAAACTATTCACCTGTTCACCTATTCAACTTTTTCCCACTTCTTCCCTAAAATAAGACGATAGTCGTGTGCAAAAGTTTCCTTTGTAGTAAAATAATTTTTAGAAATTAAACTTCCCTCCCCCCTTGAGGGGGAGGGAAGTTAGAGTAAAACTTTTAATAAGTATAACAGAGAGGACAATTTATGCTTGCAAACTATAAAATCGCCTTATTACTCTCATTTTTAGCAGGTTTAGCGACTGTTTTAGGCGGATTTCTTACTTTTTTCGTAAAAAGAACGAATATTAAAGCTTTATCAATAGGACTCGGATTTTCCGCAGGCGTAATGATATTTTTATCTTTTACGGAAATTTTACAAAATTCAAATGAAATGTTAATAAAATTTTTTCCGACTTATTCCCAATGGCTGGTTTTTGGGGGGTTTGCACTTGGTATAATGGTTGCTGTTTTAATAGATTATTTTATGCCGGATCACATAGAAGAAGATTTATTTTGCGGTTCGGAAAAATGTGAACATCATCACAGAATAAAACGGGCAGGGCTTTTAACCGCACTTGCAGTATCCATTCACAATTTCCCGGAAGGTATGACAACGTTTTTTGTGGCAACTCAAAATTTAACCCTTGGGATCTCTGTTGCAATAGCAATAGCCTTGCATAATATCCCTGAAGGTATTGCGGTTGCACTGCCTATTTATCATGCAACGGGTAAAAAGCGTTTAGCGATATGGTATACATTTCTTTCGGGTATTTCCGAACCGATAGGAGCTTTGTTGGGGTTGATTGCAATACAATATTTCTTGCCGCAGGCAGCTATAGGCTTTTTATTTGCATCAGTTGCGGGGATTATGGTTTATATTTCGTTTGACACGCTTTTACCTTTGTCAAAAGAATACGGAGATGGGCACTATTCGGTTTTCGGTATAATGTCAGGGGTTTTCTTTATTTGGATAAGTCTTTTGTTTTTGGGATGAAAAAAGGAAATGGGAAATAGAAAAAAAGGCAAGATGCGTAGATGCGTGGAGGCGTAGTAAAATTCAGCTCACTGCTCACTTTTAAAACCTTTCAGCTCTTCAGCCTTTCAGCTAAAATTCTTTTCCCTTTTACTTTTCCCTTTCCCCTTCCCCCCCCTTTGACTTCGTTATAAAACTCGTGGTATAATCTTGTCATGAGCAACAAAATCAGTCTGACTACGCAAAATAAGTTAATTCTTTTGGGACTTGTTTCAAGTACCTTGCTTATTATTTTGATTGCCGTTTTGGCTATTTTTAATATTCAATCCAAGTTGAACGAAGGTTATCAAAATTTCGGCAAAATTATTTCTAAAACTCTTGCAACCGAAAGCACGGATCTTATTAAAGATATTCCTGAAGAAGCTAAGTATGACAAACTTAAATATCATTCCCAATCTATTTTAAACAGTAATGATGATATTGCATTTATTGAATTTACCGATAATAAAGGTAATATAATTTATTCAAGCAAAGATGATTACACCCGTCAGGCACAAGGCTCAAAAATTGCCGTAAGTTCACCGATGATTGTTAAAAAACTCGGTAAAAGTTATTCAATCGGCTCTGTTATGGTTGGACTTTCCGGGAATATAATTAATCAAATCTCAGGAACAACAAGAGCATCGCTTTTGTTTGTATTTGTTGTTGCTTGGGCTGTATTTGCTTTGGTAATTTTAATAAATACCTACTTAATTACAAGAGAATTAAGGATTTTGCATCATGGCGTAAGAAAGATTTCGACGGGAGAATTCGGGTATACAATCCAAGGCAAAGGCGTAAGTTCTGAAGTACGTGAGCTTTTTGACGCTTTTAATGATATGTCTAATCGCTTGCATCTATACGAAGAACAAAATGTAGAGCAGCTTACTCTTGAAAAAAATAAACTGGAAGCTGTTTTAATGAGTATTGCTAACGGTGTTGTCGTTTGTGACAACTTTGATAACGTTGTCTTGGTTAATAATCAGGCACAAAAACTTTTGGAAGTGAGCGACAATGAGATTTTAAATACAAAAATCCAGCTTTATTGCGATTCAAATGGCGAACTTTGTTTCAAGGAAAAAATTGAACAATTTAAAGATACTCCGCTTGATATTATGGAGACAAAACCGCTTGATTTTAATATAGAAGTCGATAAAAGAGTTATTAAGGCTGTTATTTCACCGATGTTTTCAAGGAATAAGGATTATGTCGGATACATTATTGTTCTGATTGATGTTACAAAAGAAACCGAGATGGATAAAATCAGAAGTAATTTTATATCAAACGTTTCACATGAGCTTCGCACACCTGTAACTGTTTTAAGAAGCTATATCGATACTCTGTTTAATTTCGGTAATGATTTTGACTTTAATACTCAAAAAGAATTCATCGGTGTGATGAATGAAGAAATTATTCGCTTAAACCGCTTGGTTAATGATGTTTTAGATTTCTCAAGGCTTGAAGCTAATATTAAACTTGAAAAGAAATCAACAAATGTAGTTTCTGTAATTGAAAATTGTGTGAATTCAATGCAAGTTTTGGCACAAGAACGTAATTTGACTTTCTCGATAATGAAAGAACCTGAATTGCCTGATGTCATTCTTAATGAAGGCAGTATTGAACGGGCATTAAAAAATATTTTATCCAATTCAATTAAATATTCGCCTGACGGCGGAAGGATTAAAATCAGAGCAGAAAGAGCCAGAATGGGCGAATTTGTTGAAGTAAGCGTTGAAGATCAAGGTTCGGGCATTCCGGAAGAATATCAAAGCAAAATATTTGACAGATTTTTTAGAATTGAAAATGATACTCATACAGTAAAAGGTACAGGACTTGGTCTGCACCTTGTTAAAATTTCTGTTGAAAAACATCATGGCGGACAAGTTTTTGTTCAATCTAAAGTAAATGAAGGTTCTACTTTCGGTTTTAGATTGCCGATTAATCCCCCAAAAGAAGAAGATGTGCCGGAAGAAAATTATAATCATTTTTCAAATGAGCAGCAAGAACAAGAAACTCCACAGGAACCCGATTATGACTGGGAAGTAAGTCTTGAGAAAAGAGAAGTTTAATATAAGAGACCACTGCACAAGCAGTGGTCTCTTAGGTATTACTTTATTTATACTTCCAATGCTTTTTTATCAGAATCTTTAAGTATACTAATCATTTCATGGCAATTAATTATTTTTTCTATATCTAAAAGCATTACAACTTTTTCTTTTACTTTTCCTATTCCGATTAAAAACTCGTTTTCATATTCTTGACCGTATTGAGGAGGCAATTCAATATCTTTTCCGTAAATATTAACAACTTCTGCAACCTTATCGACAACAATACCTATAAATTTGTTTATCCCCTCAATAGGTATTTCGACAATAATTATACAGGTTTGTTCGTCATAAGCTCTTTCCGGCATTTCAAACTTTAACCTCAAATCCATGATGGGAATAATTTTTCCCCTTAAATTTATTATTCCTTTCATGAATACAGGTGTACGGGGAATGGATGTAATTTCCATCAGTCCGATTATTTCATTTACTTTCAAAATAGGAATACCGTAATTCTCTTCATTGAGATAAAACATCAAATACTTTTCTTCATCATTAAATTCCATATAAAGCTTCTCCTTTTTAATTACTTATTTGATAAAACCGAAAAATTGTCTCTTGCTAACAACAGTAAGAGATTACTTAACAAACGATTTCAGACCAAATAAACTTAACAAAATAACCACACTTTAAATAAATATAAAATACAATAAAATAATATACTAATTTTTATAAAAAAACAACCTTTTATTAATCGTTTTATATAATCAATTAGGGTCTGTCGACACTAATCCTTGCAGACCGTCACCCTGAACTTGTTTCAGGGTCTAATATTTGTTCACTTGCAAGATGCCGAAACAAGTTCGGCATGACGTATAGTGTTATTAGAGTCAACACGACCTAGCCTAAAATATAATATTCAATACAATTTTAGTTTTTATTATTAAGTAAAGTAACAAAAAAAATTAAAAAGCAAAATTTAGCTTTTACAGGTTTTTTCTTATATGAAAAGTTTATTTAAATATTTAAGGAAAGGAACAAAAAATTATGGAAGTATCAAAAATAAATTATCGACCTCGTTATCAATCACCGTCATTTAATGGAACGTTTAAACTATACCCGAAAGAAGCTTTAAAATTTGCAAGGGGGAGGCTATTTAAATTCTTCTCAGGAAGAATTAAAGGGGATGGTTCAATCGTTTTGACTTGCCCATCACATAAAGACGATGAAGCAGTAAAGATTTTACGAGGTAACGGTCTTCATTTTAAGTTTATCCCCGGGGCAAAGCCTGATTATAAAGGTGTAATGGCAGAAGGAGGATATAATGCAGGGGAAGCAATTAAAATAGTTAATGCAAGATTAGACAGACTACTTGATAGCTTAGAATATTATGCATAATTTATTATCAAGCACCTTGAAAATTATCTGACAATGAAAGTTTGACTTTACCTGCTTCAGGGTTCATTAATTCAATAATTATTTGATTAATACCGTCTTTAAGGCATTTTGCACCTTTTAAAATCAAAGTGCCTTCTTGTCCTAATCTGAAACTAATCGGTTGTTCCTCGGTAACGGTTTCTGCAGAAATTTCATTACCTTGAGTAACAAACTTAACTTTATCTGCCTCAAAAGTTGCATCATTAACCTTGACGAAACCAAAGCCGCTGATAAAGCCGGGTCCCAAAACATTTTTTAAATCAAAACAAACACCTTCATCGGTTTGTTTCAGGGAACCTTTCTTGTAAACCCTTTTCATTAAAAATTCCGGGATAATGCTCATAGAAAACTCCAAAAATAATTAAACCATGCGGATGATTAATACAGTTGATGAATTCTTTCATCTTCCACTTGCATTATAACATGTTTCAATTCATTTTTAAAGTCCCATGGCGTTTTTATGTTTGAAGCTTTATCCCAAATAACTATATCAAGAGTATTTTGGGGTTTCAAAAATGTATTTATCAAATAAAAATTTTCCTGCAAGGAACAATTTTTATTATTTTTCAAATATCTTCCTACCTTAACCCCGTTTAAAAATATTGTGGCTCGGTCATAAGGAAAATCCTTAAGTGATAAATATTTTGAAAAAACAACATTTTCTTTCAGTTCTACATTGAAATTTGTTGAAAGTTTTGCCATGTAAGGGCTTTCGCTTTCGGGAACCGAAAGCGAAAGCCCTTCTCTTACATAAAAATCAAGTTTACGCTCAGGTTTTGTGCTGAATTCAACAAGTCCTCTCGGATGGTTTGTATCTCCCGAAAACCCTTTGTCAAACCCCAAATTTTGAACCAAAACGGTTAATTCATTTTGTTCTTTTGTCAAAATGGTTTTGTTAAGAGGAATTGAAATAGTTTCTTCTATTTGTTGAAGTTTTTCATACTTGTAGCTGTTTCTGTTTAAAACTTCCTTGCCGTTGATATAAACAGCAAAAAGATGTCTTGCGCTCAGTGTAATTTCCTCCAAATAATCGGGGATTTTTGTCTTATACCAGACAAATTCGTCATACATTCCGCAAGACAAACTGTCAAACGGTTCTGAAACTTTTGTCCAATCGGAATAATCATAATAAGTATCAATTTCCGGTGCACAAAAACTTACTTCAAAATCTTTGAGCATAATGGTTTTTAACCGTTCCTGAAACTTAAAATATTTTTTAGAAAACCCGTTTACAAGGTCAAAATAAGCTACTTCTGTTGTTTTGCTTAGGGCAATTCTGCCGTTTGAGTAAACAAAATCGGCATTGAAAATAACTTTGTCACCCAAAACCCACGTTCTGTTTGCAAGTTCACGTGAAATAAACAAAAACTGCGTTGTTTTTCCGTGTTTTTCATATTTTAAAAATTCATAATCTCTTTTTTTGCCTGAAATTATCCCCCTCTCCCCTTGCGGGAGAGGGTTGGGGTGAGGGGTGTTTTCAAATTCCAAATACATATTCGCATTTTCATCTGAAATCATAAACAGAATTTCATCTTTTTCATTTTTAATCCGGGCAAAGATTTCCACATCCGAAAACACTATTTTACAAGCATTTAACTGAAAGTTTTCAAGCATAATTTTCATATCGTAAGGTGAAATGTGAAATGTGAAATGTGAAAAGTAGGTTGGGCTTTCCAGCCCGACATCATAACTATTCATATTTCGTACAAAGAGCCAATTGCAGTTGTTTTCATAATCCTTACGTCTTACGGCATAAATATCCTGACCTAAATCTAAATTTTCTCTTTCACCCGTGTTTGTAAGCCCGAATGAATTAAGAAAATAATTTATTTCTTTAGCCTTATAAAAATTCGGTTGTATGTTACCCATTTCGTCAATTCCGGAGCAAAAATCATAACTTGTATAAACTTCATCACAGGCTAAATCATCCCAGGACGTTCCGCCTATTGCCATATAGTGATTAAACATCGTAACACCCTGAGAAACAGCTGTTTTTGTCATTATATTAATATGTTCATCGCCCAATGCCGCACGCATTGCAGGATAGCCTATACCATCCCACTTATCAAACCAGCCGCCTTGCATCTCTGCAATAAAAATCGGAGCATCTTCCTTAAAAGAACGTACCGTATCTTCTATATTATCAATCGTATCAAAGCAAAAGTGATCTTGCTTCCAGTTTTGGTTAGGATTTATGTATGGATAAATATCGCATGCGTAAATATCTACCAACTCAGCCCACAATCCCGCATTATAAGCATCATTATGAAAAACCGGACAAGTTATACCGAGTTCTCGAGCCATATTGTAAAGCTCTTTCATATAACCTTCGTCCATTTCATCGGTTGCATATTCATTTTCTATCTGAAAAGCAATTACATTGTCAAAATCTTTTATGATAGGGATAATTTGACCGTACCATTCCCTGACAAACGCCATATATTCAGGAGAATAATGATATTCGGTTCCTATTCTGTTTCTCGGAATAACGTCTTTATTCCTTAAAACCCAATAAGGAATACCGCCTGCATTGACTTCCGCATTGATAAAAGGTCCCGGACGGGCAATTATAAAAAGTCCGACTTCCTTTGCGGTTTCAAGAACTTTTCTTACGTCTTTTATGCCGGAAAAATCATATTCATGCTCATTTTTGGAGTGATAATTCGCATTAAAATAAATATCGACCGTATTATAACCTGCGGCTTTAAGTTTCATAAATCTGTCTTTTGCAAGTTCAACTCCCGGTGTCCTAAAATAATGAAAAGCACCGCTTTTTATAAATACCCTTTTCCCGTCAATTATTAAAGAATTTTTATCAAAAGTTATCTGCATTAATCAATTTTGCAATATTTTTTCAATTTTTGCAACTTTGTAAAGAAGGGAAAAGGTAAAAGGTGAAAGGAAGCGGGAAATAGGTAATAGAAGACAAGATGCGTGGAGGCGTAGATGCGTAGTTTTTTTAAAGTGAAATGTGAAAAGAAGTTGAAAAGTTGAATAGTCGAAAAGTTGAAAGGTTTTATTAGGTAGGGTGGGATTACTATCCCACCAATGTCAAAATTTTTAAATATCAAGAAAATCCCAATTTTTAGGAAGTTTTTTCTCAACAAGTTCTAATAGTTTTGATGGAGACATATTCAAAGCATTTGCTATTCTGCAAAAAGTAGATAGTTGAGGGTCTAATAGTCCTTTTTCCATTTTTAATATTGTGGTTTTTGAAATTTCTATTTCATTGGCAAACAAATTAGCGGATTTTTTGCTGTTTTTTCTCAAATCACAAATAATCTCTGATAAAGCCTTTAAAAGCTCTTGTCTTTTTTTCTTATATTGTTCTTGCATTTTATTATTTTATATGTTACAGTAAAAATATTGGGCATAATTATGTCCAAAAAATATTAAAATAAGGAGGGTTTTATGTCAAAAATTGGATTATTAACTTTATTGCAGCAAGATGTTAACGATATAACGGGGCTTATTAATTATCAGGAATATGGTTTAACAATAGATGAAATGAAAAAACAAGCCAGGGGAATTATTTTAAATTTACAAGAGCATTTAGAAAAATTAGCAGAGAATTAATTTTGATAGAAAATTTATAATTTGTAGGGTGGGATTACTATCCCACCAAATTAAGCTTTAAAGTTCCAATACACTTGTAACAGCTACTCTTAATCTTTCAAACAAACCTGCCCAAAAAGGTACGGTACGTTGGGTTGTTACGGTATGACTAAGTGTTGATTCTACAGGCTGTCGTGTAATGGTTTGTGTTGCATGTGGAACTAAATCTGCTGTGCTTGTTAATTCTGCTGTGGTAGACTTTCTAAAAATTGCTTTTAGCTCGATTAATTTATTAATTACAGCCTTAATTTGGGTTCCAAGAACATCCCCATCCAATGAAGGTTCATTAATAGTTCTTATAAGTA
>JAQVKX010000082.1 GCA_028694425.1 Candidatus Gastranaerophilales bacterium | reverse complement strand
GATAAATTTACTGTTATATGTGCAGGACTTTGGAATTTCCATCTTCAGCCAATCTGAAATTAAATGTACTTAGGAAAAGTATTGCCTATAGAAAACTTTTAATTATTATTTCACGACACGTCTAATGATTAATTATAAGTTCGCCCATCATATCTACAAGGTGGTCTATTTTATAATTTGCAACCTTCATATATTCTTCATTAGCGGAAACCTGCTTAACCATAGTAGTATTTTCTTTAGGCATGTCTTCTTTTAAGACTTCTGTACCCTTTAATTTTTGCATTACATCCTGCTGAAAAGATTTTAAAGCTTTTTCTTCTTCCGTAAGCTCTTTTTGAGGTTCTTCTCCCGAGGTTTCGGATGTTTCAGGCTCTGAAATATTAGCAGCTTCATAAACAATCTGTTCACTACTTGCTATTTCTTGCTCTTTGTCTTTTGCCTTTGTTTCGCCTTCAGATAGTTCTTGAGCAAATGCTTGTAATCCTTCTTCTGTTAAAACAGGTTCTTCTTTGGCAGGTTCTTCTATAACTTCAGGTTTAGTTTCAATTTTTTGCTCGGGTTTTGCTTCTGAATTTGAAAGTTCTTCAAGTACAACAAGAAGTTTTTGAATATTATTAATAAGATTTTCATCTTTATAAGCTTCTATATTGTCGCAAAGCTGTTTTATATAATCGGATGATTTTAAAATTGCATCTACAATTTTAGTACTTACGCTCAATTCGCCTTTTCTGCACAAGTCCATCATTGTTTCTGTTTTATGGGCAATTTCTTGGATTATTGTATGCTGAACAAATCCTGAAAGCCCTTTTATTGTATGGAAAGCTCTAAACATTGTATGAATAATATCTGTGTCTTTGGGGTTTTGTTCTAAAGACATTGCATTTGTTTCGATTTCTTCAATATGTTCAAATGCTTCGACAATAAAATCATCCCAAAAATCTTGTTCTATATGTATTTCTTGAAAATTTCCCATTATTTTTGTTCCAAACTGTATGCTATACCAAATTTTTCGTTGTTAACCTTAAAAAATAATTTTTTTGATGGGACCTTGCTGATTGCCCCAAACATATCTTCGCCTGATATGTAAGTAGGATTAGAAGAAAGCAGTATGTAATTTTTTTCACCGCTTGATATATCAAATGCTGTTTCAACCTTAATTTTATTTGTAAATCTTTTGCAAAATTCCGAATAAAAATCCGCTAAAGCAGCTTTGACAAAAATATCAATTTCTTTAACTTCTCCGCCTATCAGCTTTTCGGCAATTTCTTTGGCTGTTTTATCTGTGTAGCCAAACATTACATTGCCTTCCATATCGCCTGATATTCCTACCAGAGTATTTACCATTTCTGTCGAATTTAATGAGCTTGACGGTACTTCACACATGAACTTGTGATTTAACCCTATATAAGAAAATAAATCATCAAAAACCTGTGAAAATATATCAATTAAATTAAAATTCGTCATAAGTGTTCTCGCTGAAGCCCATATCTACAATGAATTTCCCGAGAGAGCATTCGTAATACGCTTTCATTGAAGACACATTTGGAGTTACAATATCTAAATCTTTTGCAGAAAATATTGCAGGCGGAGAAATCCAAATTTCTCTCTTGCCGAATGCATTATTAATATGTGTTGCGGCTCTTCCACAAAACATATTTGCAAATTCAGCCAAATAAACATGCAAATCTTCCTCATTTTCCAATGGGTCGCCAAAGTTCATTGCAACAGCTATGTTTTTTCCGTAATCAACGGATGTGTTTAACAAAATTCTTCCGTTGGTATTCCCTGAAATACCGATGATAATAGATAATGATAGCCTGTTTTCAGGTTGGATTGAAAACTCTCCGTCAGCTTGAATTGCTTCTCCGGTAACTTCAAGCATTATCTCTTCAAAAGATCTTTTAGCCAATCCAAACAGGGTATCAAACTTACTTTCTAAAACTTCCGTAGTATTTTCCAAAATAAACCTCCTATTCAAAAGCTTCTGCTAATTTTGCTTGTAATGTAGCCGGTTGAAACGGTTTTGTCAAGAAATGCTTAATCCCGATAGTTCTTGCTTGATTAAGCAATGTTTCATCACCCATAGCAGAAAGCATAATAATCTTAACTTTAGGATTAATCTCAAATAATTTTTTTGCTGCTTCAAGACCATCCATAACAGGCATTGTTACATCTAATGTAATAACATCTGCACGTGTTTCAATATACTTTTCTATACCTAACTGACCATCTAAACCGTGACCTGCGACTTCCCAATCCGTTCCTTCAAGAGCTTTGCTTACCGCTTTGAAAACAAACGGAGAGTCATCAATAACCAATACTTTTTTACTCATATTACATTCTCCAACTAACTTTATACCATTATACATTATTTTTTAAGACAAAAACATACATTGTTTATATTATTGTTTTAACTGTTTTTTTATCATCTTATAATATTTTTCTCTACATCTTTTAAGTCCGCAATCTTTTTCTTTGCTGCATAATAAGTAAGAAAACAATTCGTGTGTTTCGGGACTGTTTGATTGTAAATTTAAAGCTATTGTCAGATTATTTTTAGCATTTACAAAATCTTTATTGATTAATTGAATTAAACCTAAAAGTCTGTATGCTTCAATATCTTTGTCATTTATTTCGATTGCTCTTTGACAATGTTCTATTGCATTATATATATCACCGTTTTTCGCATATGTTTTTGCCAAAGAAATGTCAAACTCTTTAGGCAAATTATTACTATCGGAAATTTCAACATAATCATTTATTACTTGTGTATAATCTTCGATTTGGGAAGAATCCGACAAAGCATTTTTGTATTTTGTACTATAAAATAAAACCTGAACGTCACCGGGCGAAAATTCTTTTGCCTTTTCTAAAATCTCAGATGCTTTTTCATATTTTTTTTGTTCATAATAGATACTCCCGATATTCAAATAACAATCCAGATCTTTGTCATTTTCATTCATTGCTTTTTCATAGAATTCTAAAGCTTCATCATAATTTTTCTGCATTTGAAAGATTTGAGCCAAATGAAATAAAGCATCAAAGTTTTGAGGTGATGTTTTTAAGATTTCTTCAAAACAAGCTCTTGCTTGATCATATTCCTCCAGTTTAAAATGAACAAATCCCAGTTGGCACTTGTCATCAATATTAGGGTTTGCTTTTAAAATTTCCATTAAAGACTCTTTAGCTGTTTGATAATCATTTTTTTTAAGTGATTTATCTACATTTCTGTATAATTTTGGCATAGAAATTGTAACTTCACCGCCTTTAAAAAACCAAAACCAAACTAAAGCCCAAACTATAGAAAAAACTATTAAAATAAGAAAAATAAGAAATACTATCAAATATTTTCCAACCTTTCTTCAGGTGAAATTATTTTAGTAATTTTAAGCCCAAAATTATCTTCAACTGCAACTACTTGAGCATAAGCAAACTCTACACCGTTAGCAAAAACTTTTATATCAGAATTATTTAAAGTATCCAGTTCAACCAGAGAACCTTTTACCAACTCAAGAGCGTATTTTATAGGAACTCTTGTTCGTCCGAGTTCAGCTGTTATATTTATTTTCACATCAGACAACCTGTCAACATCCAGTGAATTTGAACGGTTTTGTATCAAAGGAGTACTTGATGCAGAAAAACCCAAATCATCCATTAATTCTTCGATTACGTTCAAACTTAAAATTATTTGAATATTATAGGCTTTTTCTTCTTTTAAATTTAATATGCTATTAATTGCAAGATCAAAAGTTAAAGTTTCTGAATTTATTTGATATTCGGGCATTTCTTTTAATATAAGCTGCGGATTTGTACTAAATGCCAAATCATGTTCATATTGTTTTTTAAAACCATCTTCTAAAATTTTGGTAATTTTTTCCAAAACTTTCAAAGTAGAATTTGTTTCTATTTCGGATAAACTGCCTTTATAAGCATCTTCACCGCTTCCTCCCGTTAATATATCGGATATATCTGCTATTAATTCTTCGGGAATTAAAATAATCATACAACCTTGCCTGCTACCGGTTGCATAATCAAGTTTATAAATCGCCTTATTTTCCTTTAAACTCTCTGTGTTTTTTACTTCTGAGGCAGATACTATTTCAAATTTGATGTTTGTACAAATATCTGTATCCAAGTTTTTAGAAAGGGTATAAATAACAGGATTGACAAAGACTTGTAAAAAATCGGTTATAAGACTGTATTGTTGCGGATTACTCATTAGCTTCTCTCACCATTCTTAAAAATTTGTGTAATACGAATATATTAAACTGATTTCCGCCCATTTGCAACATTTTAAGTAATGTTTCTTCTTTTGATTTGTCTTGAACTAACATTTCTTCATAAAAACTTGTAATTGAGACTATGTGATAATATGGTATCTGTGAATTTAGCGGGAAAGCGGTACTTTCGTAGTTATTGGCACAGAATTTAATCATTTCCGCTATTCTTTCGGAAACCTTGTTTTGGCTCAAAAGTTTTTCATAACTTGCAAATGCTTTCATACTGCGAAAATTCTTCTTAGCAATATCTTTTTTCTTAAATTTATCAATACCATAATTTATATAATAAGCAACTTGTTCGATTTCTTTGATTTCATTATCTGAAAACCCTAATATTTTAGCAATTTGGGCAGAGCGTTTAGAAATTTTTTCTGCCAGTTTTTCGTCAAACTCCAATTGCACTTCTTCAGGGTTTATTTTTATTTCAACAGAACCGGATTCTTCACTAAATTGCTGTTTTTTTTCGTTTTTTTCATAAGATGCATCGTCAAAATTTATTTCGGCACGTCGAGGACCTTTGGAAACTGCTTCCCCCTCTTCTTCATCAAAATTCATTTCTGCACGTCGAGGACCGGCTTTCTCATCTTCTTCATTAAAGCTCATCTCAGCACGTCTTGGACCCGCTTGTTCATCTTCTTCATCAAAATTCGGTTCGGCACTTCTCGGGCCTGCTTTTTCATCTTGCGGATTATCGGAGAAATCTAATTCTGCTCTGCGAGGACCACCTTTAGCGGTTGTTTCTGATGTAGCTGAAGTTATTGCAGCTGCTGTTCTTGCTGCAGCAAATACTAAAGCCTCTCCTTCAGAATTTTCGGATTTCTCTTTTTCAGGCTCTTCTATAATTTCTTCTTCAATATAAATTTCTTTAAAATAAAGCTTCAAAAGAATTTCCGGCGTGACTTTATTTCCGCAATTGAACAAAATCCTTCCGTCCATTGTCATTATGTCGGTATCAAAACTCTCTTTATTTAAATAGTCTAATGAACAAACTTTTATCATTTAAATTAACCGTAATTTTTAAGTAAATCAATCCAGCTACAAACATTATGGCATTTTTCTTAAAATAAGTCAATAAAGTAGTGAATGGTGAATGGTGAATAGTGAATAGGTGATTAAGAAGTTGAATGGGTGAACAGGTGAATAGTTGAAAAGCTTGCCCTCCTGCCCTCTTGCCTTCTTTTCACATTTCACATTTCACATTTCACGTTTCACTTTATAAGTTTTTTGTGCTGCAATTTGCCCAAATAAGTAATTTTTATTCTTTATGTTAGAAAACCCTGTTTTTTCATATATTTTAATAAGTTCTTCAGGTGAAGGAAAAGTTTCATTTGAAACAGCAAGGTATTTATAAGGTGTTTCATCACCGTGGAAAAATTTTCCCATCGTTGCAATCCACAAATACATATAAGGCTTTAAAAAAAAATTGAAAAATTTATTAGGTTTCCCTAAATCAAGATTAATAAAAATCCCGCCTTTTTTCAAAACACGGTAAATTTCCGAAATGGCTTTTTCCATTTCTTCAATATTTCTAAGCCCGAATGAGATAACGCAAAGATCAAAACTTTCATTTTCAAAAGGTAATTGTGTGCAATCGGCTTGCAAAAATTCTATTCGAGGATTTTTCTTTTTTGCAATTTCAAGCATATTTGGCGAAAAATCAACACCTGTTACCTGAGATTGAGGGTATCTTGCCTTCAAAATTCCTGCTAAGTCACCGGTTCCCGTACATAAATCAAGGATTTTAGCATTCTTAAATCCCAAATTTTTTATAATATCTTTTTTTATAAATCTGTGCAGCCCAAAACTCATAATATCATTTAACTTATCATAGTCGTTTGATATTCTGTTAAACATCTCTTTTACAAGTTCCGGTTTTTTACTGTCCACAATGAACACTCGCTACTTAAAATAATCACAAATGAGAGTTTTTTTACGCGGTATAATTTTTTTTATTTGCATCAAAAAATTATTGCGGTTCAAATCTTGCAATTCTTTTTTTAAAATAGCTTTTTCGAGTACAACTTTGTTATACAGGTCAGAACAAACAGTTGACTTATCAGCATGGAGTTTTAATTTTTCCAACTGATTTTCTTTTTTTACTATCAAATCTTTTAAATTTTTTTCTTTTTGTTTTTTCACAAAGGGGTATTCCTTATGCCTAATGCACTCAACATTTATAAGATTAATATGTTTTAAAAAAAATTAAATCCGTTCAATGGTTGATTTTTAATTTATAAGTTGATAAGTCGATTTTAAAAGTGAGCAGTGAGCAGTGAACAGTGAGCTGAGTTTTATTCCACGCATCTACGCATCTTGTCTTCTTTTCTGTTTTCTGTTCCCTGTTTCCTATTTCACTTTCCCCTTTAGGCTTCACACTTCACTTTTTGCATTTTGCATTTCGCTTAATTTGACTTCATAAAAAAATATGCCAATATGTTATTGATGTCTCTTTTACTGATTGGTCCTTGTCGAAATGTTGAAAAACAATTTGGCAAGGATTCCTTTTTTTAAGCAAAAAGCAAAAGGCAAAATGCGAAAAGAAGTTTATAGGGTGATAATGTTATAGGTTGTTTTTAAAACCCATAAACCTATAATCCGATGACCCTATAAACTGTTTACTTGGTAACAGGTCAGCAGAATTCAAGCAAAACTGAAACCCTTTAGCAATAAGCGTTTGTACCTCCTCCTCGTTCCTGAGACCGCTGCACAAGTCCAAAATTTATAATTTTGAGGCTTGTGAGTGGTCGACCTTACAAAAGCAGATGTCGAGCAGAGGCATTCCAAGGCAAAATGACACTTTTGCCTGAATGCCGTTTAATGCGAGACACCAAGAAGTGAGAAACGGCGGAAAATCACACTTTTCCGCCGTTTTGACACTAGACGTCATGAGCGGATTTTCGGTAGAGTGAGCGAAGCGAAACTCTTAAGGTGTGGCAAAATGACACTTTTGCCACACCCCGAATAATCCAAGACAGACTTTGCTCAAGGACATTTTTGTAAGAAAATGGGCTTGTGCATTAGTCTCTCCTTGCCGAGGAGGATAGAATTTCAATGCGAAGTATGAGCATATGAAATTCTATGTGGAGGGTGAAAAGGCTATTGTGACTGTTTTTTTTACCCTCACTCGCCTTTCTAATGTTCGTAGCTCACCGCTCACATTGAAAGGACGGCCTCTCCGCAAGAGAGAGGCAAAAGCACGACAAATCTTTACTTTTAACGATTTTAAAATTCTGCTGACCTGTTACTGCCTATCCTTGTCTGTTAATTGATTGTAATATTCTGCCATGTGCTTTCTCCTTTCCTCATTTATTGTATTTGGAAAGTGTCGCACTTTTAATCAGAATTTTTGGCGTAATTTTTTATTAAGAATTGTAACAGTTTTTCTTATATACGCAATTCTATAATGATTATATACTTTATATATATGTAAGACATATCCAAAACAAACATTAAATAAACACAAAAAACAAATCAAACATAATATAATCCTTTCAAACCTATATATCCTACCTATTACATTCCCTTCCTAAAAGATTTGACTCCCCACAGGGGAGTTTTTTTTATGTAATTTACCCTGATAGGAGTTTCTTTTTCCCAATTCTCTGTCGATTTTATTTAAACAATCAAGTTTTTTACCAAGCCAGCGTGGTTCAATCAAATTTTTCTTTAAACCGTTACCGGCAAGTCTGTGTATTATTGTTTCCGGGGGCAAAATTTCCAAAAAATCACAAACTGTTTGTATATAATCGTCTTCCGATATAAAGGAAATTTTGCCCTCTTCATACATTGTAGTAAGTTTTGTACCTTTTAAAGCACAGAGCATATGAATTTTAATTCCGTCAATTTTAAGTTCTGCCAATTTTTGAGCTGTTTTAAGCATATCTGTTTTTGTCTCGCCGGGCAGTCCCAAGATTACGTGAACACAAACATTTAGCCCCGCTTGTTTTGATTTTTCATAAGTTTTTAAAAAACAATTAAAATCGTGTCCACGGTTAATTTGTAAAAGGGTTTTGTCATGAATTGACTGCAAGCCATACTCTATCCAGGTATAATAATCCTCTTTAAAACTTGAAATCAATCTAAGTTTTGCATTATCAACACAATCAGGGCGGGTTCCTATTGAAATCCCGACAATATCGGGATGCTGTAGTGCAGAATTATAAATTTTTTCAAGTTCTTCAACGGATTTATAAGTATTGGAATACGCCTGAAAGTAAGACATAAATTTTTTTGCTTTAAATCTTTCAGAAAGTGTCTCAATTCCTGTTTCAAGCTGTTCTTCTACGCTTAACAAATTTGAATGTGCTTGAGAAAAACTTCCGCCTTCATCACAAAATGTACAACCGTCAAAAGATTTTGTTCCGTCACGATTTGGGCATGAAAAACCGGCGTCAAGTGTTATTTTATAAACTTTGACGCCGAATTTATTTTTTAAATGAGCACTATATTGATTATATCGTTTTTGAGTATTATTAAACATTTTTTGGTACCGGTAAATAGTGAATGATAAATGGAAGTTGAACAGTTGAATAGTTGAAAAGTTTTAAAAGTGAGCAGTGAGCAGAAAATTCTATTTCCCATTTCCCATTTTCTATTCACCATTCACTATTCACCATTCACCACTTTACTCTTTTCCTTCGTCTTCTTTTCTTACCGGATAAACGTAGTGTTCACCACAAGCAGGGCAAATAACTTCTTGTTGCTTGCCTTCTTCAAGAATTGCGACTTCAAAAAGTTCTTTACATCCTGATTGGATACATCTGATAGCCCAAGTAGGTCTGATTAATCTTGCCATATGAATTTTCCTTATTTTTGTTAACAACAAAGTTATTTTATCATTATAATCCGTGATATGCAAGAGGGGGAAATTGTGAATAATGAATAATGAATAGTGAATGGTGAATAGTTTTTAAATGGAAAATTGAAAAACAATAATAAATTGTAAAGAGCGTTCGACATTGATACCCCCCACCTCTTATCCTCCCCCGCAGGTGGGGAGGAAGAACAATTATTTTTGCAATATGGATGGGAAAATGGAAAATTTTCCTTCACGCTTCATTTATTCTCAATGTTCAATGTTAAATGTTAAATTTTAAAACTTTTCAACTATTCAACTGTTCAACTTCCATTCATCATTCACTATTTACCGGTACCAAAAAATGTTTAATAATACTCAAAAACGATATAATCAATATAGTAAAGATTTAGCAAGCCAATAAATGCACTAAGCGTTCATGGGCATCATGGATTTGGTAAACTTCATCGTGTATAATGTGCTTCACGCAACCAATTGAGCCGCCCAACTCCGCTCTAAGTACCG
>JAQVKX010000081.1 GCA_028694425.1 Candidatus Gastranaerophilales bacterium | reverse complement strand
ATCGGGTCATTAATTGTCGGACATTTTATTCATCTTAGTTTTTGGGATTCTTTAATTCTGGGTATTCTATGTACATTTTTTGCACAAATCGGGGATTTATGCGAGTCTTTAATTAAGCGTGATGCCGGAGTAAAGGACTCAGGAAGCATCTTGCCCGGTCATGGCGGTTTTATGGACAGAGCAGACAGTTATGTCTTTACCATTCCTGTTATGTTTTACTATTTGAAATACTTTGTGGTTTCAAACCAATTAGGGGTAGACTTTATTAACTTTATGGGAAGATTTTTGCATGCAATCGGATTTTAAAGAAAGATTAAAAAAATTAGAAAAAATATTCGGGATAAAAATTAAAGACAAAGAATTGTTTAAAAAAGCTTTGGTTCATAGTTCTTACACAAAGGAAAACGAATTATCTTTAAGTGAAAATTATGAACGTCTGGAATTTTTAGGCGATGCTGTTTTGAAGCTCTGTATTTCAAACATCTTATTTAAGAATTTCCCGAAATATCCCGAAGGAGAACTGACAAAAATCCGCTCAATTATAGTATCTGATAATTCATTGGCTGAAATCGCTTTACAAATAGGATTGTCGGAGTTGGTAATTCTCGGGAAGCAAGAAGAAAAGACCGGCGGACGTGATAAAAAATCTATCTTAGCCTGTGTTTTTGAAGCAATTTTAGGTGCATATTATTTGGATGGGAAATACGAAAATATTTCGAAATTCCTGGAAAAAACCTTTATGATTATGATAAAAGATGTTGATGAACATTTTGAAAAATTTAATGCTAAGGCTGTTTTACAGGAATACACCCAATCTAAAAACAAGCAAATCCCCAATTACAAAGTTATTGAAGAACTCGGACCGGAACATGATAAAACTTTTGTTATTGAAGTACGTTATATGGGAGATGTTTTAGCGACCGGCAAGGGGAAAACCAAACGTGAAGCCGAACAGGCTTGTGCATACGAAGCGTGCAAAAACCTCGGAGTAATTTAATTTAAAACTTGATTTATAAAATAAACATTACAAACAACCCGCTAAAGACCATTGCCGGTCCGAAAGGTAAATAGGTCATATTTTGCGTTTCTTTTATTCCGCCCAAAATTCTTCTGCAGATATAAACTCCCATAAAACATAAAAGCAAGGTAAGCGAACTAAAGATTATTATGTTAAACATTGATTTTTCAACCCATTTTATTAAAAAAACCATTATAAAAAACAAAAATAAAGACAATAAGGTTTTATAATCTTTGTTTGTCCAAAGTTTTTTAATAAAAACAGGTATTGTAAAAACAATTTGGATTATAAAGGCATAAGCAAGTACTGTTATTAAGTATTTCCAACCGAAAATCGAACCTAATCCTGCCGCTATGTAAGTATCGCCTTCACCAAAAGCCCTTGTTCCTGCGACAAGATAACCAAATCTTGCAAAAATTTCCATTACAACAATACCTAGCAAAATTCCTAAAATAGCAGCAATAAGGGAGTTATTGACAGCGATTGAAAATCCGCAGAGATAAAAAACTTTATCGCCAAGGTAAAAATGCCCTATATTAAAAACATTATAAATTATACCTGCTGCAACAAGAGCATAAGTATGAAAATCGAAAACAACTTTCTCTTTAATGTCAGTAACTGCCAAAACTATAAACAAAGATGTAAAAATTAACATGAAAATAGTGTTAATACTTATCTGAAATCTCCAAAAAACAGCCACAAACAAGAGTCCGGTTATAAGCTCAATTATCGGATATTGAATGTTTATTGTATCTTTGCAAAATGCACATTTCCCTTTTAAAATCAGATAAGACAGAACCGGAATATTATGGTACCATTTCAAAGGTTTTTGGCAAGACGGACATTTCGAGCCGGGAAAGCAAATTGATTCATTACTGAATGCTCTTAGGATGACAACATTCAAAAAACTTCCCACACAAAGCCCCACTATAAAAACAAAGAGAATGCTTATTATCAGAAATGTTAATAAACTCACGAGTTCACCTTGCTTTCTCTTGTTATAAGTTTGTAAATATCATTCAGTGCCTGTTTTAATCTTCTTGACACCTGCATTTGTGATATATTAAGTTTTTCTGATATTTCCCGTTGATTTAAATCTTCATAATAATTCAGTTCAATAACTTCTTTTAACTTGGGTTTAAGTTTGGAGATTGCTTTAGATAACATAATTTTTTCTTCATAAGCATCTAAAAATTCCTGATAATCGCCTGAAGGGAGTTTATCTGCCAAAGATATTGCATCATCACCTTCAAACATAAATGTTTGGTCAAGCGATACTGTACTTTTACGTCTGTCAACTTCAATTATGTCATTGACTTTATTAACAGGAAGCGACATTGCTTCGGCAACTTGCTCGGAAGTAGGCTCCTGACCGTCTTCGGTTAATTGTTTTATAACACAGTTAATCCTGAAAGCAAGTTCCTGAATTTCTCGCGGGGCTTTAATCATAGAAGCTTTATCTCTGAGATAATGTCTTATTTCGCCTGTTATGAGATATGTTGCATAAGTTTTAAACTTTGTTCCGATTTCCGGTTTGTAAAGGTCTATTGCCTTTATTAAACCAAGTGAGCCGACTTGGATTAAATCATCAACAGGGTCGGTTGAACGCCTTGCCAATCCGCAGGCAATTCTTTTTACAAAAGGCATGGAAGCTACGACTATAAGGTTTTGCAACTGCTTTTTAATTTTTTCATCTGAGGAAGTTTTGTAAGTTAATAACCACTGATGAATTTGGGCAAGATTTTCGTCTTCGGTTAACAAAATTATTCTCCGATTTTCTCTTCTAATTATGCTTATTATAACATAAAATTTTTAAGCAAAAAGCAAAATGCGAAATGCAAAAAGTGAAATGTGAAATGTGAAAAGAAGACAAGAGGGCAGGAAGGCAAGAAGGCAAGCTTTTCGCTTCAAGCTTCACTTAATAAAACTATTCACCCCGTAACTAATCACCAGAAATCAACTTGCCCAAAAGTCGAGCTTTTTGCCTCTCCCTTGCGGAGAGGCCGACTTTCAGCGTGAGCGGTGAAGCCGCGAACGTTAGAAAGTTGGATGAGGGTGAATAGTAGTTATTGCGAGCTTTTTACCCTCCACCTGGAATTTCTGACACTCGTTCCTCGTGTTGAAATTCTATCCTCCTCCACAAGGGAGGAGGAGCCACGAACACTTATTACTAAAGAGTTCCAACCATGTTTGATTCCTGGTGATTAGTTACTTCACCCCTTCACCCTTTCACCTCCTTAATCACTTATTTACTTCTATTCACCTCTCAACTCTCACCTTTCATGTTATAATGAATAGCAATGAAATTCAGATTAAAATTGTTGTTATATATATCATTTTTTGTCTTGCTGTATGCTGCTTACTATTGGGGCATACCGGCCGTTGTGGATATTCAGCACAGACTTCCTGATTTACAGCGTATCGTGAAAAAAGAAATGGGAGCAGATATCAAACTTATTCACCCCAGGTTAAAAATGGGGTTAATTCCTGCTGTTTGGCTGGATGCATATTATTTTAGCATTGAAGATCCGGGTTCTTCGCCTTTGGTCATTGTTAACCCGAAAATAAAAATCCGCTTACTGCCTCTTTTATTCGGGAAAATTCATCCTGCTTATTTCTCTTGTGACAAAATAAATGCTGATTTAAAAATTGATAAAGATTACAGGCTTTATATAGGAAATCATTTAATCATAAGAAATGCCAACCCTAAAATATCTATTGAAGACTCCCGAATGGAGATAGGAAATTATGCCGTTAATTTAAAAGATGAATTACAGAATAAAAATATATTAATAAGCGGAGATTATTTCAGCCTGAAAAAATATAACTCAAAAAAATATATTAGATTTTCAACTAATTCAAAGATAAAAGTTGATGACAGATATTCCGTTATAAATGCTGATGTAGATTTTAAACTCCCTCTTAAAAAAGGTTTTGATACCAACGAAATCCTTTTTGACGGGGCAATTACAAACTTTAATCTTGCAGATATTTCACCTTACATAAGAAAATTTTCGAAAAGTAACATTTTAAAAACACAAGGCATTTTAAATATTGAAGCCGGTACAAAAGTTTTAAGCTTCAGGAAAAGCCAAATAAAATCAAGGATGGTAATTAATGATCTTGCAATTGTTCCGAAAAATCAACCTCCGATTTATTTTAAAGATAAATTAAACATAATTACTATTCTTGATGTTTCAAAAAATGTTTTAAACATAGAAAAGTTTAATCTTTCTTCGGGGCATATTCACACAAATATTCTGGGGAAAATTAAGAAAATAAGCTCGCAAACCCCTGTTTTAGATTTGTCCGTCATTATAGATAAGTCTCGAATGGAAGATTTTATTTCACTTTTACCTTCAAAGAATTTTAAAAACATTGATATAGATATTATCGCTTTGAAAAAATACGGTTATTACGGAAATGTCGAAGGTAAGCTCTTGATTAAAGGTAAATCAGACAAACCCGAAATTACAGGCGATTTTATTTCAAATGAAGGTTATTTAATCAAACCGAAAGATGCTCCTAAAATAACTCTTAAACTTAAATTTTTAGGGAATAAGGTTTACATTGATGTTTTTGTCTCGGCAAGTGAAACACAAAACTTAACGGTTAAAGGTCCGATTGATTTATACGGCGATAAACCCGCTTATCTTGATATTTTAAGTACTTCGGATGTGGATTTAAAAATTATAGAATCTGTTTTAAACCCGGCACACGAAATTTTTCTCTTTGACCTTGGTCCGCTGCCTGTTATGAAACTCCAAGGATTAGGTAATATTAAGTTAAAAACCTCAGGTTCAAAAAAAGATCCGCACCTTTTCGGTGTGTTAAATTTTAAAAACACAACGGGAAGTTTCAACGGTATTGAAGGAAGTTTAAATAATGTTGAGGGGATTCTTACTTTTAAGGATAAAGATACTTATTTTGTTACAAATAAAGCATTTTTAAATTCAAACCCCGTCAAGATTGATGGCAGGTGTTCACTTAGCGGGGATTTAGACTATAACATTACTGCAAATAACCAGAATTTAGATTTATTGTTGAATATTTTAACGCAATCGCCAATGTTATCAGAACTTGAAAACTTAATTCCCGCAATGGAAAAAGCAGACGGCAAGATTAATTTAAAAATGAAATTACAAGGTAAGTCTCAAACAATTAATGATTTTAAACTAAACAAAAATGTTTTTGCTTCGGGAAATATAAAATTGCTTGGAAATAATATTGTGCTTAGCGGCTTGCAAGTTCCGGTTAAAAATCTTTTCGGGAATATAAACTTTAAAAATAATGATGCGGATTTTGATTTGTATTCGGTAGTTGATAAGTCAAAAATTTATATCAAAGGCAAAGTTAAAAATAAAATTCTGGATTTAAAAATGAAGTTGGATGATATTGCTTTTTTATATTCCAATATTCCTACAAGAATATTCAGCGGTGATATTGAAGTTCACGATAACCGGCTGACTTTATATAAAGTTAACGGTGTTTTAGATTCAATGCCTTTCTTGGTTGACGGATATGCTACCGATATTTTTAAAAATCCTCATTTTAATGTTTATTTAAACTCAAAGCCTACACAAAAATTTATTGACAAGCAAATTAATAAAAATTCCCTATACCCTTTAAAAGTTAAAGGTGATGTTATTTACTCTGCAAGAATTCATGGTACAAGAGATTATTTTAACGCTCAAGCTGAGATTAATCTGGGAAAAGATTCTTATATTTACTATATGGGTTCAAGTTTAGGCGATTCAAACAACCCGATAAGAATATTTTTAGACACAAATGTTTCTAAAAATTCTGTTTATGTCAACAATTTTCAATATGATAAATTAATCTCCTCTCAAAATGATAAAGAATTTATTTCTCAGCAGTTAAATGCAAAAGGGCAAATTAATTTAACAAAAAATGACATTGTTTTGAATAATTTCAGGGTTAAAACTCAAAACCCTACGGATGCAAAAATATTTAATATTTTATTTAGAAAACCTTTGATTAAGCAAGGATTATTCAACTCAGATGTTGTTATAAACAACTCAATATCTTCACCTAAAATGATAGGGGTTTTAAATTTTACCGGAATAGACATTCCATTGCTTGATACAACTATTAAAGATATTTCCCTTGATTTCACTCAATCAAATATAAATATAAAATCAAAAGGGGAAATTTTCGGGAATAAAATTGTCTTGTTTGCAAATATGCAAAACAGGTTAATACCCCCTTACGTACTTAGCGATGTTGATATTTATTTGGGAAATCTTGACATAAATCAAATAGTAAAAAGTATTGATAAACTTGATATAGAAACAGATATCAATACATTAGCCGAACGTAAACAAGGTTTCAATATTACTAATCTGATTGTTAAAAATGCCAAATTAAAAGCAGATAGTGTTTTGATAAGGAATATTTTTGCAAAAAACTTAAGGGCAAATTTTTCTCTTAACGAAAAACTTCTTTTTTCATTGGATAATTTCAAATTCGATTTGGCAGAAGGCAAAATAAACGGTGATTTTACTTATAATCTGCTTAATTCAAAATCCTCCCTTGAATTGCATGTTGACAATGCAAATGCAAATGCTATGACAGAGGCATTGTTTGACTTGCACAACCAAATTTACGGTTCCCTGACAGGTCAGGCAAATCTCACTTGCAACGGAAAAAGCCATAAAACTTGTATGGATACTCTCAACGGCACGGGGAGATTTATAGTAGCAGACGGCAGGATGCCTAAACTGGGTTCGCTGGAATATCTTTTAAAGGCCGCAAATCTTGTTAAAAGCGGCATTACCGGTTTAACTCTTAACAGTTTAATTGACATAGTTACGCCTTTAAAAACCGGCCAATTTGAAAATATCAATGGAGATTTTACAATAAATTCCGGTATTGCCGATTCAATACAAATTTTCTCCAGAGGGAAAGATTTAAGTTTATTTTTAACGGGAAAATATAATTTCTCTACTTTAATCGCAGATATGCAAATTTTTGGAAGGATTTCAAAAAAGATTTCAAATGTTCTCGGACCGGTTGGAAATACTTCTCTAAACACTCTTTTTAATGCAATTCCCGGATTCAATCCTGATGAAAATAACAAATCGGATTTTGTAAATAATTTGAATAAAATCCCAGGATTTGAACTGAATGATAAGACTTACAGGATTTTCTCGGCAGAAATTTACGGTGATATTAACGGAGAGAACTATGTCAGAAGTTTTAAATGGGTCGAATAAAGCTTTTCCTGCAAACCCAAATATAAAAATATTTTTGCATTTCCCTTACCCAGTTATAAATCGGATAAAAAATGAGTTTTTTAGAGACGTGCAGTGTTTTTTTATTTCTTAACAATATTGAAATCCCGAAAAAAACATGTGATAATAATATTACTTTGCATAGGTGTCTATTTTGTTCCTACATTTTTTACGAAAGGGAGAGGCGACTCTGATAGCATTGAAGTATACCCACCGATTGAATTTATTCAAACGCCAGTGGGAAACGGATTAGCTAAGGCACTCACCCACCTGCTTGAGCATAAGCAGGCAACAAAATCGCATTTATGCAAAGTTTTTTATTTTTTAAATTTCTCTAATTTTTTCCTGATTGCTTCAACGACTTTTACATCAAGTGCATTCGGTAAAATATTTATCGGGCTTAAATCTTTTTCTTTAATCAATGAAGCAATTGCATTTGCACATTCAAACTTTATTTCGTTTGTAATTTTATTGATGTTGTTATCTAAAATCCCTCTAAATAGTCCGGGAAAAGCCAAAGAGTTATTTATTTGATTATCAAAATCGCTTCTGCCTGTTGCGACAATAAAAGCTCCTGCTTCTTTTGCTTCATCCGGCATAATTTCGGGTATCGGATTTGCAAGTGCAAAAATAATCGGTTTTTTCGCCATGACATTAAGCCACTCTTTTTTCAAAATCTCGGGGGCGGAAAGCCCGATAAAAATATCTGCTCCTTCAAGGGCATCTTCTAAAGTCCCTTCAAGGTTTTGCTTGTTTGTTATTTGAGCTAATTCCTGTAAATGTACTTCATTATTCGGGTCTTTATGAACAATTCCTTTTTTATTTGTGTGGATAATATCTTTGGCACCGGCAGTTAAAAGCAGTTTAGAGACAGCTTGAGCTGCGGCTCCGGCACCGGAAATAACTATTTTAACTTTATCTGAATTTTTACCTGCAACTTTAAGTGCATTCAATAAAGCCGCCAAAACCACAATTGCAGTCCCATGTTGGTCATCATGAAATACCGGGATATCCAGTGTTTCTATTAATTCTTTTTCAATATCAAAACACCTCGGAGCGGAAATATCTTCCAAATTAATACCTGAAAAAGAATTTTTTAAAGCCTGAACAATTTTTATAATTTCTTCGGGTTTTTGTGTTTTAAGACATAATGGGATTGCGTTTACACTGCCAAGCGACTTGAAAATTACGGCTTTGCCTTCCATTACAGGAAGTCCGGCTTCAGGTCCTATATTTCCAAAACCCAGTACGGCAGAACCGTCTGAAACTATTGCCACCGGTTTTTTCTGTGGAACTTGGGAAAGTTCAGTTTCAATAACTCCGCCTGCCCTTTCTCTTAAAGAAAGCGACTGTTCTTTAAAATCACCTTTCAGCATATTTAATTTAAACATTAAGATATTTTTGGAAACGGGGTTAAAAAATTCTTTTATATTAACACTCTGATTAATTAACACCGGTATATCAACATCGAAGCGAATTTCTTCTATCTCATGTGCAATCAATCTCAAATCAACTCCGCAAAAATTCGGAGAAATATTCTCGACGACAAGTTTTAAGATATCTGCATTATCATTTTGCATTTCTAAAGGATAAGCGTCAATATTTAAAGTATCTTTTAGAAAAATTGCCCGCTTAAGTGATTGTTCATAATCGAATGACAAAACGGCTATGGAATTTGAACGGTTGGTATACAGAAAAGAATTGTTAACATCATCTTTAATTTTCATACAAGCATGCCCGACCCCGGGAGTATATATTAAGGACAATACTTCCAGACTTTCAGGTTCTATTTTTGGAATGTATTCAATGGAATTGTATTTCATAGCTCCTCACTTAAATTCTATCAAGAATAAAAACTTTCGACAATGTTTAAATAAAAAGATAAAAAAAGAAATAAAAGAGGGCACGGAATAATTCCAAAATCTACAATTTTGAGATTATTCCGTGCCCGACCTAAAGAAGGTAAAAGCCAAGCATAGCCTTGGTAAAAGGGTAGCTTGGCTTTTACTGGACTAAGGAGGTGCGAGAAAAATTTTACTATCCTAGCACCCAGCCTTGTAATGCTCATAAATTCGCAAACAAGCAGGTGTAATTTTTCCGCAGCCCAAAAGGATTTGAGATTAACTTACCTGACACACCGAACATTGCCAGTACTGTTCTTGTAGCTGTAGCTGCGGGCACCACTAGGAAAGCCCCGTCTCCATACGAAGTAACTGCCATACTCCGACGAAGACCAGTAATTCGAGGACATATTCAACAGGCTTTTAATGCCTGAGTTTTTCGTTGTTATGGTGTGTATTGATACCAACTCCACATCCGACGGAAGGTGCATACCTAAATCTGCACAGGCTTTTTTTGCTCCTGCCCAACGGTTTTCTGCACAATATGGATTATTAGGCATTTCTCCGCAGGTACTGCTATCATAGGTTTTGTCGGTGGTTGTATCTATTGCACTGTAAGTTACATTCGCCTTTG
>JAQVKX010000080.1 GCA_028694425.1 Candidatus Gastranaerophilales bacterium | reverse complement strand
AAATGCCCTATTTACAACCATCTTACCCCCCCTGAATATGTAACAATATATTCATATTCCTTGATTTTAAAGGAAATAAGTTTTATTATCATACTGTAGATAGATTAATTTACGACAGGTTTAATAGTTTACTTCTGCTAAGGCTTCATCAACAGATTTACCGTCACAAAGTGCTCCTAAAACTCCTGAAAAAAATTTGCTGGTTTTTATTTAAATTTTAGATTAGAGAAATTAAAGGTTTTTCCATTATAGGATTATATTTCGTTTTTAATTCAGCTTCTTCGTTTACTTCTGCCTGTTTATAGGCTTCAACAACATTTTCAACAGGTAGGAAAGTATATACGCTTGTACCATTATTCAGCGTCAAAACAGCACCTTCATTGCTGCCAATATTTAGTAAATTACCTTCTTTTTTACTTATATAGGGTGATGTACTTATTGTTGAAACAGCATTAGTATTAACAGTAATATCGTTATTTTTATTTGGACCGGATATCCTTAATAAACCATTAAAAGATATATTATTTATTTTTGAAATGATCATATTTTACCTCAATTCAATTTCTAATCGTTTGATATGTTAATTATAAAACCCATAAAAATTTTTTTTGACAATATATTACAAAAGATTTACAAAATAAGTAAAGTTAGCAGGATTTGAAATTGGTAAGGTGGGCAGGTATGCCTACATATTGTTCATTCAAAATTTCAATGATTTTTTGAACTCTTTCCAAGCCTAAATTTATATAAAACTTCCCTTGCGAAGTCAAAATATCAATTGCTTGTTGATAAGTTGATTTGTTTTTATTAATTAAACTCATTTTTTACCTGTTTTTAAACAAATTATAACACAATTATATTGCTAAAATTATTCAA
The DNA here is from genome assembly GCA_028694425.1 of Candidatus Gastranaerophilales bacterium. Taxonomy (GTDB): domain Bacteria; phylum Cyanobacteriota; class Vampirovibrionia; order Gastranaerophilales; family Gastranaerophilaceae; genus JAQVKX01. The sequence continues at coordinate 8,921 of JAQVKX010000080.1, read as the reverse complement.
CTTGATTTTGTTGCAAAAACAAGAACGTATGTTATAATAAAAATACAAGGAAACAAAAAGAATGATTTATCAAGTATTATTGACGGAAGAAGCCAAAAACGATTTAGATGAATTAGGTTTTATTGAACGAAAGAAAGTTTTCAAAGCGATTGATATTATTGAACATGTTGATATTATGGCTGTAAAAACAAGACCTTTAACTAATAAATTATTTGAGATAAAAACAGATAATGTACGTTCAATATTCGCCTATTCTAAAGATAAAATTATAATAATCGGTTTGATTTTTGTCAAAAAAACACAAAAAACACCTATAAAGTTTATTGATAAAGCTAATAGAATCCTAAAGGAGTATATGTAAAATGAAAAAACTTATAAAAGCACAAGATTTAATTGAAGAATTAAAAAACACAGATATTGAAAGTTATAATGAAATAAAGGAAAATACGGCAAAGGTAAAAGAAACATTTAAGCATGGCGGTTACAGACAAAATGCCGGAAGGAAAAGGATAAAAGATATATCTTTGAGTTTTACAATCAGAGTTGATGCTATTGAAAAAGAATTTATTATTTTTGCACGTGAAAATAAGATTGATTTAAATAAATTTATAACAGAAAAATCTTAAATTAAAGATTATATTATCCCTTTAAGCTGTTCGACAATATTTTTTGTAGCATCAAGTTTTGCAAGGGCAAAAGCGTTTTGCTGAACTGTTTTGAGTTTTTGCGGATTGTCTAAAAGCTGTTCTACCGCAATTAATAAAGTATCTTTTGTTGTATCTGAATCTTCGAGGTAAAGTGCGGCACGTTTTTCAACCATAAATTGAGCGTTTTTTCTTTGATGGTCTGCTGCCGCATGCGGATAAGGAATTAAAATTGAAGCTATACCGCAGGCACAAAGCTCTGAAAGGCTCAGCGAACCTGCACGGGATATTGCTATGTCGGAAGCTTTTAAAACAGTTGTCATATTGTCAAAATAAGGTTTTAAGATAATATTTTTATCTTTTTCAAAATCGGAATAAATTTCTTTTAATTTAGAAAAAACTTCTTCATAATTTCTTTTGCCTGTTTGGAAAATTATTTGCAGGTCGTATTCTTTGGAAAGTTTTTCAATAATTTGGACTGCTGCATCATTAATTGACTTTGCACCTTGTGAACCGCCCATTACACAAAGTGTAAGCTTCTTTTCCAATACTAAATCTTTCCTTGCTTCTTCTTTTGTTAAGGTACTGAACTCTTCTCTAATCGGGTTTCCGTTTATGTGGATATTTTTGGAGGTAATAAACTGTTTTGAAGTTTCAAAAGCCAATGAAACACATTTTGCACTCGGAGCAATGTATTTGGAAACAATTCCCGGCTGTGCATCACAGTCGTGTATCATATAAGGCACACCGTCTAAGCCGCCTGCAAAAAGTGCAGGAGCAGATACATAGCCGCCTGTGCCGAAAATTGCATTCGGTTTATATTTTTTTATATAAGTAAGGGCTTTGAAAATCGCCATTTGAAGCTGAATAAACCAGATTATTGACTTAAAACCAAAATGTCTCGGCATTGCAGAAACTTTTACCGGTAAAAATTTATAGCCCAGTTTTTTTGTAATCTCAAATTCAATATTATCAGGATTCCCGATGTAATAAATTTCTTTGGTCTCAGGGTCTTTTTTAAGTTCATCACAAACTGCAACGGCAGGATAAATATGTCCGCCTGTGCCGCCGCCGGTTATAAAATAAGTATATTTTTTCTTATTATCATATGTATCATAAGTATCTGACATTTGATTGCACCCTGATTTTCTTAACTCTTTTTTTGGAAATATTTAATAAAATTCCTACCATCCACATTGAAACCATAAGCGAAGACCCGCCGTAACTTATAAAAGGCAGCGGAACGCCTGTTGCGGGAAGCAGTGAACTTGCAACACTCATATTTAAAAACGCCTGAAACCCGATTGAAAACGTAATACCTACCGCCAAAAGTTTTCCGTATATATCAGGACAGCGTGAAGCTATTAAAAATCCTCTGTGCACAAAAGTCCAAAACAATCCTATAACCAAAAGACAGCCCATGAAGCCCAGTTCTTCACCAATTACGGCAAAAATAAAGTCGGTGTGAGATTCAGGAAGCCATGCCAGTTTTTGCACGGAACTTCCGTATCCGACCCCCCAAAAACCTCCGGTGGCAAATGCAACCAGTGATTGTATAATGTTATAGCCCGCTCCTAAAGGGTCAGCCTCCGGATTAAGCCAGGTTGTAAGTCTTGACATTTGATACGGTTTAATCAGATTAGTTACGCTTGCGGTTAAAACAGCAAAAATACTTGCTCCTATGGTTATCCAAAGGAATTTTAAAGAACCTCCTGCACTTAAATACATAATTAATCCGGTCATAAGAAACAAAATAACCATACTTAAATTCGGTTGTTTATAAACCATAAAAATAATAAGCAAAATGGGAATGAAATAAACCATTTTTGTACTGTCAAAAATTTTATGATTTTTATTAAATGCACTAGCTAAAAGCAATACGATTGCGGGCTTTGCAAACTCAGACGGTTGAAATTGAAAAATCCCCAAGCTAATCCATCTTTTTGCACCGTTTACGGTTACACCCAAAGGCGTATAATTAACCAAAAACAGCATTACAATAACAGTTAGTACAAAAAGCATTGTCCATGGAATAAGGTTTTTGTAATCACAATTTGCCAAAAATTTCATTCCTATAAAACCGACAACAAGAAAAAGCATCTGGTTAAAAACAAAACCGGCAGGATTTGTGCCCATTTCCATGCATTTAGGTGCACTTGCGGAAAAAATTGACATTAAACCCAAAATAACTAAAAAAGCTACCACTACCAACAGTGTTCTGTCGGGAGATGATATTATGACACTCATTTGAGGTTCATAGTTAGCAGGTCTTTTTGGGTTATATCTTTGATAGGACATAATCTTTAAAAACTTTTCCTCTTTCCTCATAACTCTTAAACATATCAAAACTTGCACACGCAGGTGATAACAAAATCACTTGCGGATTTAGCTCAATTGCTCTTTCAATTGCATTTTTCAGCGTCTTTTCAAAAATTATATTATTAAATCCGTTTTTCTTCAAGTTTTCATCAAAACGCTCTGCTGCTTCGCCGATTAAGATAACGGTTTTTATATGATTTTTCACTTCCATACAAAACTCTGTTAAATCGGTATTTTTATCCCGCCCACCTGCAATTAAAACTACATTCTGTTCTTCAAATGATTTTATTGCAACAATTGCAGCTTCAGGGTTGGTTGCTTTTGAATCGTTATAAAAAGCTATACCTTTGTAATCTCCGACATATTCCAATCTGTGTTCGGGAGCTTTGAACTCTTTAATCGCAGCACTTATTTTCTCATTATCCAATCCGACAAGCTTGGCAACAATTACAGCACACATAATGTTTTGGTAATTATGCTCTCCTACAAGCCGGCAGTCTTTTAAATCAACAATTTTTTCTTCTTTTTTATTGTGTTTAAAATAAATTGAACCTTCTTTTATATAGCAACAATTGTCTTCAACTTCTTTAGCAAAAAGAAAAATTTCACTTTTAACTTCCTTTGAAAATGCCAAAAGTTTTTCATCTGTGCCATTAAATACTGCAAAAGCAGGATTTAACGGCACTTTAAATAACTTTGCTTTTGCTTCAAAATAATTTTCGACCCCATTATGCCAATCAAGATGATCAGGTGCAAAATTAAGCCAACAAGCTATTTGAGCTTGAAAAGAATTGCTTGTTGCAATTTGATAAGAACTCATTTCACAAACAAAATAATCAATTTTTTCATTCAAAAAATCACAAGGAGGATTTCCTATATTTCCACATTCCGGAGCTTTAAATTCTTTGCTTAAAATATAAGATATAAGAGCCGTTGTGGTTGTTTTTCCGTTTGTTCCGGTAATTGCAATAAAAGGTTTTCGGCTTTCCCGGTAAGCAAGTTCTATCTCAGAAATTACAGGGATTTTTTCTGCTTCAAGCATTTTAAAAATTTCACTGTGAGGCGGAATCCCCGGACTTGTAACCGCCAAATAAGAATCTTTGATAAACTCTTTTGAGTGTTCGCCGGTTTCAACTTGAATGCCAAGGCTTTGTAATTCATTTATCAACTTTTCATCATCGGGAGTTTTTTCTCTGATTTCCGTTATAAAAACATCTGCACCGTTTTTATTAAGGTACTTTGCTGCCGAAACACCGCTTTTTGACAATCCCAATATTAATATTTTTCTTTTAACCCAACTCACAAAACCCCTCTCTTATACAAAACCATACTTGAATATTATAAATAAACAAACAGCCATTAATGAAAAAATAAACGATATAAGTGCAAAAATTCGTACAATCTTTTTTTCACTCCATCCTAAAAGTTCAAAATGATGATGGATAGGGGCCATTTTAAAAACTCTTTTTCCTGTCGTTTTGAAACTTATTACTTGAATTATTACCGACAGAGTCTCAATTATAAACAAACCTCCCAACAGTATCAGCAACAACTCAAATTTACCTACAATGGCAAGTGTTCCAAGTAACCCGCCTATTGCAAGCGAGCCTGTATCCCCCATAAACACTTGTGCTTTAGGTTTATTATATTTTAAAAATCCTAACAACGCTCCTGCAACTGCTGCAGAAATTATAGCGACCTGATGCGCACCCGATAATTCAGCAATCAAGGTACAACCTAAAAACGCAGGTATACCGGTTGATGCAGCTAAACCGTCCAGTCCATCGGTTAAGTTATAAGCGTTAGATGCTCCTGTTATTATGAAAACTGCCAAAATAGGGTAAAACCACTTTAAATCAATATTGCTGTAACCGATTGCGATACTTGTTTTTGCAGCTAAAGTTACAAACAATGTCGGCAAAAGAGCAATTCCGACTTGTCTAAAGAACTTGCTTTTTGCAGATAAACCGTTGTTTGCTTTCCCTTTGATTTTCAGGATATCATCCTGAAAACCCGCAAGTGTATAGAAAAATAAAGTCATTAAAACAATTAACGCAGTAGTATTAAGCTTTTGTGCCAACAATAAAGTTATAACAGAGGAAATAACAACGGCACTTATAATAAAAATTCCGCCCGTTGTTGGTGTTCCTGCCTTTTGGGCATGAGTTTGGGGTGCAACATCTTTTACATACTGACCGTACATATGCTTTTTTAAAAAATCGATGTATGGAATTCCTAATAAAAGGCATAATATAAGCCCTAATAGAAATCCTACCGTTATCATTATCATTTTTTATACCATTACACGAAACCCTTTCGGTTCCGCCTTTCATTATTTTGTCTATAAACTACTAACTCTTTCACATTATCGGCTTACTAGCCTTATTACACTCGCTATTTTGAGTGAAGTGTGAAGCGTGAAGAGTGAAGGGGAAAAGAATAAGTTAAAATTAAACTTTTCAACTATTCGACTGTTCGACTTTTCAACTTCTTTTCACGTTTCACATTTCACATTTTGAATTATTTCCTCAAATTTCATTGAACGGGAAGCCTTTAGAACTATTGTAGTACCAATTTGTACATTTTCAAGAATGTAACGGGATGTTTCTGAGTTGTCGGCGAAATTCTTTGAAAAAATCCCGTTTTTATTAAGTTTTTTTGTAATTTCATTAGCAAGTTTTCCCACAGTAATAACGCCGATGTCTTTTTTTATGTTTTTCAGCAAAAAATCACCTATTTGAGAGTGAAATTCAAGTTCTTCTTCGCCAAGTTCTCCCATATCGCCTAAGACAAACAATATAGGTGGTTCATAGACGCCCAAAACGGTACTTATTGCTGCCAACATTGAGTCAGGATTTGCATTGTAACTGTCATTTATGAACTTAAACCCTTTTATTTCCTGTATTTCCCATCTTTTTTCAATCGGTGAATATTTTTTAAGTCCTTTTTTTATTTCTTCCGGTGTCATTCCCATTTGTAATCCGGCTTCAATTGCCGCCAAAGCGTTTTGGATATTGTAATCACCTTCAATGTTTAATTCATATTCATAACCTTTGTACTTAAATCGGGAATAACCGGTTTTATGCTCAATTATTTTTACGTTATTTAAGGAGAAGAAATGAGAAGATTGCAGAATTTCTTCCATTTCTTGTTCTTCCTCAAGAATTACATCACTTTTTGCCTTTTGCCCTTTCCCTTTTGCTTCTTCTGTTTCCTGTTCCCTGTTTCCTATTTCATGTTTTATCAATTCATCATCATGAGCGATTAAAACGCCATCTTTTGATAAGGATTTTAAGATTTCACACTTAGCTTTTGCGATATTTTCTCTTGAGCCTAACCTTCCTATATGAGCAGTCCCTACATTTGTGATAATTGCAATATCAGGTTCAGCATATTTGGAAAGCAATTCTATTTCACCTAAACCCCGCATACCCATTTCAACAATTAAAACTTGTGTGTTTTCACGCATCTCTGAAATTGTTTTACAAAGCCCGACTTCATTGTTGAAATTAAGTTCAGATTTGTGTGTTCTGAATTTTTCAGCCATAACACAATAAACCATTTCTTTTGTGGTTGTTTTTCCATTGCTTCCCGTAATGGAAATTGTTTTGGGGTTAATTTTTCTTCTGTAGAAATTTGCCAATTGAAAATAAGCAATCAAAGTGTCTTCTACTTGCAATACCAGTGAGAAGTCAGAGGGGAGAAGTGAGAGGTGAGAAGAATTAGAGCATGAAGCGGAATTTTCCATTTTCCATTTTCTATTTTCCATTTTGCTTTTTGCTTTTTGCTCTTTGCCCTTTGCTTTAAAAAACCCAATAGCACCAGCCACCAAAGCTTTATCAATAAAAGCTTCTCCATCAAAATTTTCACCTTTTAAAGGCAAATAAATCTCGCCGGGTTTGATTGTTCTGGTATCAGTTGAAAAGGTAAACTCATCACTTACCTTTATACCCTCATTTTTGAGGATTTTTGCAGCGGTTGCTTCGATTATTTCCTCTAAAGTTAATTTCATTTTTTCTCTATAGGTCAGATAATTTTTCTCTGACTAATCTTTCAATTTCCTCTAGCAATGCAGGATTTGCTTCTAAAAATTCTTTTGATTTATCACGGCCTTGACCTAATTTTTCGTCATTATAACTAAACCATGCTCCTGCTTTTTTAACAATATCAAGATTAACAGCAACATCAAGAATGTTGCCGATTTTGCAAATACCTTTGCCGAAAATAATATCAAACTCTGCTTGCCTGAACGGTGGAGCGACTTTGTTTTTCAAAACACGTACCCTAACGTGGTTTCCGATATCTTCAGCATCTTTTTTAAGCCCTTCGGTTCTTCTTATTTCCAGCCTGACACTTGCATAATATTTAAGAGCGTTTCCGCCGGTTGTTGTTTCGGGGTTTCCATACATTACACCGATTTTCATTCTAAGCTGGTTAATAAAAATAACTGTTGTGTTGGTTTTTCCGATAACACCCGTCAACTTTCTTAACGCTTTGCTCATCAAGCGGGCTTGAAGCCCCATTTGCTGATCTTCCATTGAACCTTCGATTTCGGCTTTCGGAACAAGTGCCGCAACAGAATCTACTACAACAATATCAACCGCACCTGAGCGAACAAGTTCTTCTGTTATATCAAGTGCCTGTTCCCCTGTATCAGGTTGGGAGATTAACAAATCATTAACATTAACACCTAAATTCCCTGAATATTCGGGGTCAAGTGCATGCTCTGCATCGACGTATGCAGCGGTTCCGCCTTTTTTTTGGCATTCTGCAACAATATGCAATGCCAAAGTTGTTTTACCTGAGCTTTCAGGTCCGTAAATCTCAATAATCCTGCCTCTTGGTATTCCGCCTACTCCAAGTGCAACGTCCAGTGCCAATGCTCCTGTAGGAATTGCTTCTACATTCACCAAAGGTCTGTCTCCAAGTCTCATTATCGAACCTTTACCGAAATCTTTTTCTATTTTTTCAATAGCTAATTTTAACGCTTTATTCTTTTCTTCCGAAGGGGAAGGTTTAACTTCCAATTCCTTAACTGCCATGTCTCCTCCTTTTTAGGCTATAAAGTGATTTAATAAATGGAAAATTAAAAATTGAAAATGGAAAACTATTTTAGTATTTTACTCTACGCATCTTGCCTTTTATTTCCCATTTCCTATTGCCTATTGCCTTTTTCCTATTTTTAAATTGAAAAATCATCAATCTGTTTTTTGACGTAAAATCCCAAACCCACAGATTTATAGCTCTTTACTGTGCTTTTTAAATGATAATTTTCTTTATTCAATTCATTAATTTTTTGTCTTAGAGTTTCGTTTTCTGTTTTACAGCGAATTAATTCGACAACAACTTCATCCATGCCGTCAAGCTTCTCATCGATTATCTTTGACATAGAATCGGTAATACTTTTTTCCATGCTTTCAAGTGTTTCAAGCAGATTACCGACAACTTTTTGAGAGTCTGCTTGTGTTAAAGCCGTACTTTTAGCAGATTCTTTTAAACTTTTAAGATTCTGTACTTCATTGTAAGAAAAGTAAGTTTGACCATTACGGTCTTTTTTGGGTACAATTGAAGCTTTCTTACAAAGTTTCACAATCTCACGATTGTCAGTTCTCAGGATGTCCCTGACTTCCTGCGGCGAAAGAATGACGTTCTCTTGTTCCTCTGTAATCATAATCAACTCTCTTTAAATATTCACAACATCTATTTTATTCCATTTTACAAGAAAATACAAATAAATGCTAAAAAAAATAACTTTTTGCTTAACATGACTTAAAATAGTGAATGGTGAATAGTGAATAGTGAATAGTTTCGGGCAAAAAGAAAAAAACTAAAGAGTTTACGGAAAAAGTTCCTTTTTCCTGTAAACTCTGATGTCCGGTTTCAAACCTTGCCGCCGGCTTCTTGAATTATTCGCCGTTGAACGGGCTACGGGCAAAAGCGTCGTTTTGCCCTTTCGCC